>DASYJY010000016.1:0-5408 GCA_035995985.1 Thermoanaerobaculia bacterium
CCGTCCAGCTTGTAGATGAAGAACACGATGAGGTAACGGCCCTCCTCGGTCTGGCCAAACGCAGCATACATATTCTCACCATCCACGTGCCCCTTCTCGACGAGGCGATAGCGAGGCGCCACTGCAAACACGGCTTCCACTTCTTCAGGCGTCGCTCCGTGTTTCCAGGCGAGCTTCTCTACGTACTGCTCAAGCCACATGAACCCTGTGATTCGCAATGCGGCGTCCCTCTCTCGTTCTCAGAGATGTTACCGCTTGCGGATCGCATCGAGTGACCTCCGCCACACCAATTCCGCTAGACTTCGCCGCCATGAAAACAACGCTTGCCCTGATCGCGATCGTCGCGACCTCCGTTTTCGCCGCCGACACGCCCGATCCGATGATGCAGAACCGCATCCGGCAGGAAGGGTTCCGCAACTCGAAGGTCATGGAGACGGCCGAGGAGTTGATGGACTTCGTAGGACCGCGGCTGACGGGATCGCCGAATATGAAACGCGCCAACGAATGGACGCGCGACAAGCTCACCGCGTTCGGCCTCAGCAACGCGCATAACGAGAGCTGGGGCCCGTTTGGCCGCGGATGGTCGTACGAAGAATGCACCGTCCGCATGACGGCGCCGGACGTCGCGCAGCTCTGGGCACTGCCGCGCGCGTGGACGCCGGGAACGAACGGCATCATCACCGGCAAGCCGGTCCGCGTGAAGATCGAGACTGTCGAAGACATCGAAAAATATCGCGGCAAGCTCGCGGGCAAGATCGTCCTGAACGGTGACGCGCGCGAGCTCAAGCCGCACGAGCAATTGCAGTTCTCGCGCGCTACCGACAAGATGCTCGCCGATCTGCAAAACTACGAACTTCCCGGCAAACCGCGCTTCACGCGCGAGGAGATCGTGAAGCGCAACGCCTTCCGCAAAGCGCTCACGAAGTTCCTGGCGGAGGAGAAGCCGCTGGTCATGATCGACTCAGACAGCGCGGACTTCGGCAACTTCCACGTACAGGCCGCTGGCAGTCAGCGCGACGGCGAAAGCTACCCGGTGCCGTCGATCGTCATGTCGACGGAGCACTACAACCGCCTCGCGCGCCTCGTCGATCTGAAGAAAGACCTGACGCTCGAGGTCAACGTCAAGACGACGTACTACGACGACGACAAGAATGCCTACAACACCATCGCCGAGATCGCCGGCAGCGACAAGAAGGGCGAGATCGTGATGCTCGGTGGACACCTCGACTCATGGCACGGCGGCACCGGCGCGACCGACAACGGCGCCGGCGTGGTCGTAGCGATGGAGACGGTGCGCATCCTCAAGGCGATCGGCATCGCGCCGAAACGCACCATCCGCATCGCGCTCTGGAGCGGCGAAGAGGAAGGCCTCCTCGGGTCGCGCGCCTATGTCTCGGAACACTTCGCGTCGCGTCCCGAGCCGACCGCCGCAGAACGCGATATTCCGGCAGCGATGCGAGCCAATGCAGGCCCGCTCACGTTCAAGCCGGAGCACGCCAAGCTTTCGGCGTACTTCAACCTCGACAACGGCACCGGCAAGATTCGCGGTGTCTACGCGCAGGAGAATTACGCCGTCGCATCAATCTTCAAATCGTGGATCGAGCCGCTGAACGATCTCGGCGTCACCACCGTCACCGAGCGCAACACCGGCAGCACCGATCACGTCTCCTTCGATGGCGTCGGCCTTCCCGGCTTCCAATTCATTCAGGATGAAGTCGAGTACGAGCAGCGCACGCACCACACGAACTACGACGTCTACGATCGGCTGCAGCGCGACGATCTGATGCAGGCGGCCGTGGTCATGGCCACGTTCGTGTGGGAAGCGGCCAATCGTCCGGAGATGATGCCGCGGAAGCCGCTGGCGAAGAGCGATCTGCCGGTGGTGACTGCGGCAGCGCCGCACTGAATCGGGGTTGCAAGTTCAGGCGCTGCATCTTGCCAAAGCACAGACAAGAGTGTCTGTGCCACACTCGCTCTCGCGAGTACCGCCCATTCCGCAAGTACGACAGGATGGTGTGGCACAGACACTCTTGTCTGTGCTGGTGAGGCTCGGGAGTGCTGAGGCGTAAACCACAGCCTCACTTCCAGAAGTACTTCGCGCGAATGACCGTCCACGCAATGCGGAGCGTGTCGCCGAGCGGTTTGTAGTGGCTGGTCGATTGGCCGTCGACAAATCCGAGGTCGATGGGGATGGTGAGGACTTGGAAGCCGCGGCAGCCGGCCTGCACGATCACTTCACTTTCGAGGTCGAAGCCATCGCTGCGCAGGCGGATGCCGCCGAGGAGCCGCGCGGAGTAGAGACGGAAGCCGCTCTGCGAGTCGGTCACATTCGTCTTCGCGGCGTACGCGATGCAGCGCGCCGAAAAACGATTTGCGAAACGGCGGCGCGGGAGCATCTCGCCGAAGAGATGCGCGCGTCCTCCGATGATGAGGTCCGCGCGGCTCTCCGCGTGCGCCGCGAGAAACTTCGGAATCTCGTGCGGCAGATGCTGGCCGTCGGCATCGAGGGTGATCACGACGTCGAATCCATGCTCGAGCGCGTACGCAAACCCGGTCTTGAGCGCGGCACCTTTGCCGCGATTGACGGGATGCGTCACGACTTCCGCTCCCGCCTCGCGCGCAACCTGCGCCGTTCGATCGGCCGACCCGTCGTCGATTACAACGACATCCTCATTGACCGCTTTGCAGTCGCGAATGACCGCTCCGATGCTCTCCTCGGCATTCAGCGCGGGGATGAGTGCGAGGACCCTCATGCGCGCTCCTTCGAGATGACGGCGCAAACGACGCCGCCGCCTGCCGAGATTGAGGTGACGAGGATGTTTCGCAGTTTCGCGGGCCGCGATTCGCGAACGGGTGTGAAGCTCATTTCCGGATCCGCTTCATCGAAACCGAACGACGCATGCAGCTTCTGATCGCGCATGGCCAGTAACGCCGTGGCGAACTGCAATCCACCGCCGGCCGCGTACTCGCCGAAATACCCCTTCGTGGCAACGACCGCAGGGACGCTATCGCCGAAGAGCCGTTGAATTGCGCAGAGCTCCAAGCGATCGCCGCGCTTCGTTCCATTCGCTGACGCGTAGATCCCATCGACGTCGGAAGCCGAAATGCCCGCATCGTCGATCGCGGCCTGCATCGCAATCGCGACCTGCGCATCACCCGTTCCCCAATCGGAGATCGTGGCCGTCGTATCGCGAGCGATGCCGAATCCCGCGATCCAGCCGTACGGCTCGCGCGACGGCTCCGCCTCGGCGATGAAAATCGCGCTCCCTTCCCCGATCGACATCCCGTTGCGCCGCTGGTCGAATGGTCGCATCGCTTCCGTCAACTGGCCGTCCGCATGCGCGAGCGCGCCCACGCGGTCGAGCACGGAGAAAACCATCTCGTTGACCTCTTCCACGCCGCCAATGATCGCCGATGGAACAGTTCCTTTCACAATCTGGCCACTCGCGAACATGGCCGCCGCGAGCAGCGACGACTCCCGCTGCGTCACGGTGACGTTGAAGCCGCGCAGGTCGAGCTCGATCGCAATGTGCGATCCAGGCGCGTTCGCCACCGACTCGGCGAAAAGCTGCGGCGGCGCCAGCGCCGCGCCTTTGGCGACGTACTCCTGCATGTAGTCGACCGATGTCTGCACCGGTCCGAAGGCGGTGCCGAGAGCAACGCCCGCGTCGTTCGGCAACGCAACGCCGGCATCGTCGATCGCCAGATGCGTCGCGGCGACGGCGTAGCGCGACAGCGTATTCATACGCCGCAGCTTCATGGCCGGGATGTAGTCGCGCGCTTTGAAATCGCTGACCAGCGCCGCGTTGTGGGCGGAAAGTCCCTCGGTATCGAAACGCTCGACGGGAGCGACAGCACTCTTGCCGGCGTCGAGCAGCGCGCGAAACGCTTCGATCCCGATTGCGCCCGGCGCAACGATCCCGATGCCGCTGATCGCAATCCGAGTCATTTGCGGACCCGCGGTTATAGCACGGCAGAACGCCGCAACTTATCGATCAGAGATGATGGCCGAGCCTTGGGCAATCCGCGCCGTCGGCCATGCCGACCGAAAAAGGAGGGACACGTTCGAGCCGCCGAAGCCGAAGGTGTTCGACAGCACGTTCGTCATCGCCATCGGCCGCGGCGTGTGCGGGATGTAGTCGAGCGTGCAGTCGGTGGCAGGCGTATCGAGGCGGAGCGTCGGCGGCGCGAGCTGATGCTGGAGCGCGAGGACGCTGATCACCGCTTCGATGCCGCCCGACGCGCCCAGCGTGTGACCGAAGTACGACTTACTCGACGAGACAGGGACGTCGCCGCCGACCGCCGCGAGGATCGCTTTCGTCTCGGCGGAGTCATTGAGCAGCGTGCCGGTGCCGTGCGCGTTGATGTAGTCAACGTCTTGACCATTGCCGCCCTCGGCCAGCGCGGCGTGCATGGCCGCCTGCGCGCCGCGGCCGTCTTCGTGCGGCGCGGTCGGATGATGCGCATCGCACGTCGCGCCGTAGCCGCAGAGCTCCGCGAGAATCGTCGCGCCGCGGGCCAGCGCGTCGTCCCACCGTTCGATGACGAGATACGCGGCACCTTCGCCGAGGGTGATGCCTTTGCGCGACGCGGAAAAGGGAGTGCAGGGGTTCTCATCGACGGCTTGCAGCACATTGAAGCCGCTGTACGTGAGGCGGCAGAGCGCGTCGCTGCCGCCGGCGATGGCAACGTCGGCGTGATGAGAGCGAAGGAGATCGCCGGCCATTCCGATGGCAGCGCCCGCCGACGCACACGCGGTCGCATTCGACAAAACGCCGCCGCCGAGGTCGAGCGCGCGGGCGACAGCGTCGGAGGGACCGGAGGTCGGTTGCTGCAACACACGCGAAACCGCGACGCGGCTGCGTCCGCGCACGAGACGATCGAAATAGAAACTCTCCCCTTCGAGCAAACCGCCGGTCGACGTACCGGTGGAAACGATGGCGCGATCGCGCGAGAGCGGAATTGTCGCGCCGTCATTGGCCTGCTCGATCGCCTCGTTTGCCGCGATCACCGCCAGCAGATCGCTGCGCGACATCCGTTTGGTTGCACGTTTGTCGATCAATTCGTCCAGGCCGCCAACTTCGGCGGCGACAGCGGTCGGAAATGTCTCGCCGGGAAACTTCGACAACCTGCCGATGCCTGCGCGCGACTCGACGATCGAACGCCACACCTCCGATCGATTCCGCCCGATCGAGCAGATGATCCCAACGCCGGTGACGGCGAGGCGGGTTGTGATGTCAGCGTTGCGCATCCGGACTGGCGAGATAAAACCTGCCACGAATCACTTCTACTCCATCGATTGCGCCTCGGCCGGTGAAGCGAAACGTGCCGCCGAAATCGGCATCGAGCGTGACCACGAACTGGATCATATCGCCCGTCTCGATAACGCGTTCGATCTCGCATTGATC
>DASYJY010000017.1:0-10256 GCA_035995985.1 Thermoanaerobaculia bacterium
GGCCAGCAAGCAGAAGATCGGTTTCGTCACGAGTGCCGAGAGTATAGAGAACGCTGATGTTCATACGTCCCGCTAAACGCGATGACCGCGTCGACCTGAAGCGGGCCGATGGACGCTATTTCTCAAGGTCGCATACGCGTAGCGTCTCTGATTCACTCATCAAGGCCCGCTCAAACGCTGCGTAAAGATCAGCGGTGAATAGTGCGAAGGTGACCTTTTCGATTGAGTCCGACCGCTCCAAGGCCGCGGCGGTTTCGCGAATGGCGATCTGCGCGCCGAGCGGCGGCGGAAAGCTGTACAGACCACAACTGATTGCGGGGAAGGCCATCGTGCGAATGCCGTGCTCCACCGCGAGCGCAAAGCAGCGGCGGTAAGTACGCGCGAGTTGCTCGGATTCGCCTTGGTCTTTGCCGTGCCACGAGGCTCCGACGGCATGGATCACGTACTTCGCGGAGAGGCGGAATGCGCCAGTGATGACGGCATCGCCGGGATGGCAGCCGCGCATGAGGCGCATGCATTCTTCCTTCAGTTCCGGGCCGGCGGCGCGATGAATGGCCAGGCCGACAGCGCCTCCGGGAGTCAAGCCGGGATTCGCGGCATTGACGATTGCGTCCGCGGTGAGTGTTGTGATGTCGCCCTGGAAGAGTTCGATTTTTCCGGGCATCAGGGGAGTTTCGTCATCAGCACGGGGAGTATAAAGAATGCCGATGTTGATCCGCTCAGTCGAACCCGACGATCGAGACTCCTGGCTGCGCATGCGCGATGCGCTGTGGCCGGCGGAAGACCATGCGCGCGAGATCGACCGCTATTTCGCGTCCGAGGTCCGTGAGCCGCTCGAGGTATTGATCGCGTCTGATCAGCGAGCGATCGGATTCGTGGAGCTTTCGATTCGGCCGTATGCCGAGGGGTGCGAAACCGATCGCGTGGCGTTTGTGGAAGGGTGGTATGTCGATCCGGATGCGCGAGGAACTGGCGTTGGCGCCGCGCTGATTCGAAGCGCGGAGGAGTGGGCGCGTTCGCAGGGGTGTACGGAGATCGCGTCGGATACCGAGGCAGACAACGTTGACAGCGCGGCGGCGCATCTTGCGCTTGGATTCGCGGAAACTGCCGTCGTGCGATGTTTCAGGAAGCCGCTGTCATGAAGATCCTCGTGCTCAATCCAGGCAGTTCGTCGATGAAATCGGCGACGTATGAGATGCCTGGTGAGAAACGCGTGGATGGAGATGGCGATGTTGACGCTGTCGGCGTTCGCGTCGTGCATGGCGGATCGCGATTCGAGACTCCGGCGATTGTTGACGACGCCGTGCTGGACGGAATCGGCAAGCTGTCTGCGCTCGCGCCGCTGCACAACCCGCTGGCCATCAAGGCGATCGACGACGTTCGCCGCGAACGAAGCGGCATCCCGATCGTAGCGGTCTTCGACACCACGTTTCATCGGACGCTGCCGCCGGTCGCATCGACGTACGCTGTCCCGCAGGACCTCGGCATCCGTCGCTACGGCTTCCACGGCATCTCGTATTCGTACGTTTCCAAACGCCTGCACGCCCTCAACGCCGGCGACAAACTCATCGTCGCCCACCTCGGCAACGGCGCCAGCGTTTGCGCCATCCGCGGCGGCCGCAGCGTCGACACGAGCATGGGCTTCACGCCGATGGAAGGCCTGGTGATGGGCACGCGCGCGGGCGACCTCGATCCCGGCGCCATCCTTTATCTATTGCGCAACGGCGCGGCTGATCTCGACGATCTCCTCAATCACCGCTGCGGTCTGCGCGGCCTTTCCAACATCAGCGGCGACGTCCGCGAGCTCGAAGCGTCATCCGATCCGAAGGCGCAACTCGCGCTCGACGTCTTCGCCTACCGCGCTGCGAAGTACATCGCCGGCTACTGCGCCGCGCTCGATGGCCTCGACGCGATCGCCTTCACCGCCGGCATCGGAGAGCACTCCGCCTCGATGCGGCAACGCATCTGCGATCGCCTTCGCTTCCTCGACGTGATCCTCGACGACGCCGCGAACCGCAAACTGCGCACCGACGAACGCCGCATCAGCGCGGGGAGGGTGGGCGTGTGGGTGATCCCGACGAACGAAGAGTTGGAGATCGCGCGCGCTGCGTACGAGGTCCTCGTCCTCCGATAGAATCGCCGGCGGCGCATGAAGATCTACATCGCTCAGTTGAATCCCACCGTCGGCGCGCTTGCGGCGAATGCGGAGTTGATCCGGCGCGCGTATGCCGAGGGGGTCGGGGCGGGAGCGGACGTCGTGCTGGTGCCGGAGCTGGCCGTGACGGGATATCCGCCGCGCGATCTGCTCGATCGCGAGATCTTCGTCGACGCCGCACTGCGGACGCGCGATGATCTCGCGGCGATGACGGGCGATACCACGCTCATCTTCGGTTGCATCACGCGCAGCGCGTCGTGGTGCGGCAAGCCGCTGCACAACGCGGCGATCGCCGCGCGCAACGGCAAGATCATCCTCGAGCAACACAAATCGCTGCTGCCGACATACGACGTCTTCGACGAGCTGCGCTACTTCGAGCCGGGACGCAGCGTCGGCGTGGTCGAGATCGCCGGCGTCAAGGCGGGCATCGCCATCTGCGAGGATTTCTGGTTCGACGATGAAGTTCTCGGCATCAAGATCTACTGCCGCAATCCGATCGACGAGCTGGCGCGGCAGGGGGCGCAGGTCATCCTCAATATTTCCGCGTCGCCATTCAACAACGGCAAGCGGCGGTCGCGCTACGAGCTCTTCTCGCGCATCGCCACGCGTTACGACGTGCCGCTCGTGTATGTGAATCAGGTCGGCGGCAACGACGAGCTGCTCTTCGACGGCTCGTCGATCGTGATCGACGCGAAAGGGCAGACGATTTTCTGCGCGCCGGCGTTCGAGGAGCACAACGCACTCGTCCAGCTTCATGGCGCGAGGTGCGAGTCGGTGATGGCGCTGGAAGAGGATGCTGAAATCGGCGCCGCGCTGATCCTCGGACTGCGCGACTACATCCGCAAGTGCGGTTTCAAGGACGTCGTCATCGGCCTCTCCGGTGGCATCGACTCCGCCGTCACCGCGGCTATCGCCGTCGAAGCGCTCGGCGCGAATCACGTCACGGGCATCGCCATGCCGTCGCAGTTTTCGTCGCAGGGATCGATCGATGATGCTCGTGTACTCGCGGAAAATCTCGGCATCGCATTTCATGTCGTTCCGATCTCGCCGATTTATCAGCCATACGAAGATGCGTTCAACGCGCTCTTCGGCAACGAAACATTCGATCTGACGAATGAAAATGCGCAGGCGCGCATCCGCGGCAACATCCTCATGGCCTGGTCGAACCGCACCGGCGCGATGGTCGTCTCCACCGGCAACAAATCGGAGATGGCGGTCGGCTACTGCACGCTTTACGGCGACATGGCCGGCGGCCTGGCGCTCCTCGGCGACGTTTACAAGACGATGGTTTACCGCGTGGCGCGCTGGCTGAACCGCAACGGCGCCGTCATCCCGGAGTCGTCGATCACGAAGCCGCCGTCGGCCGAGCTGCGGCCGAATCAGACCGATCAGGATTCGCTGCCGCCGTACGACGTGCTCGACGGAATCCTCAAGCTCTACATCGAGGAATGGCGGGAAGTCGATGCGATCGTCGCGGAAGGTTTCGATCGCGAGCTTGTCCTGCGCGTCCTGAAACTCGTCGACGCGAATGAGTTCAAACGCCGTCAGGCCGCGCCGACGCTGCGCGTGTCGAACAAAGCATTCGGCAGCGGACGGCAGATGCCGATCGCGCAACGGTGGCGACGAGAATGAGACGCCCTGTCATCCTGAGCCGCCGAAGCGGCGTAGGCGAAGCCGGAGTCGCGCAGGACGGTCGAAGGACCCCGTTGCTGATAACCCGAAAGGGCGGCGGCGTTTCAAGCGGCGAGAACGTTGGGGGTCCTTCGACCGTCCTCCGCTGCTTCGGCTTCGCCTACGCGGCTCCGGCGCCTCAGGATGACAAATCACCGCGCCGCCGGCTCGCAATTACAGCGCTCTTCCTTCTTCTGATCCTCGCCTGCCACCGCACGAACATCGATCGCGCGCAGTGGCATTCGATGTCCGCGAACGAGAAGTCGCTCTACGTCCGCACGCTCCTCGGCCACGAGAAAACGAAGGAAGCGAAAGGCGGCAACGACCGCGTCTTCACGCGTTCGATCAACGACTACGTAAAGGGCATCGACGACGCGTACGCACGCGGCGATACGCGCAACGTCGATGCGATTTTCGAGAGCATGGGGAGCCCGCGTTGACGCCTGTCGTTCCGCATCCTCCGCTCGCCGATTACTACGACGTTCCGGAAGAACGCGAACACTTCGTCCGCGATCTCTTCGACGACACGGCGCCGTGGTACGACTGGTCGGTCGCGTTCCTCAGCTTCGGCTCGGGCGGCATGTACCGACGCCAGGCTCTCGAACGCGCGGGACTAGCAAAAGGTCAGCGCCTCCTCGACGTCGCTACGGGCACCGGCGTCGTCGCCCGCGCGGCGAAGACGATCACAGGCGATGCGAACGCGATCGTCGGCATCGATCCGTCGATCGGGATGTTGACCGCCGGCCGCGCGAAAGCGCGCTTCCAACTCGTCGAAGGAGGTGGCGAACATCTTCCGTTCCGCGACGAATCGTTCGACATGATCAGCATCGGATTCGCGATGCGGCACTTCGCCGACCTCGATGGCGTCTTCCGCGAATGCCGCCGCGTGCTCCGTCCCGGCGGACGCATGCTCATCCTCGAAATCACCGCCCCCGAGTCGCGCGCCGCCCGCATGTTCCTCGGCGCATACATGGGCGGCGTCGTTCCCGCGCTGGCGACGGTGATCGCGCGCGACCGCAAAGTCGGACGGATGCTCGCGTACTACTGGGCCACGACGCGCGATTGCGTTCGTCCGTCGGTGATCCTCGATGCGTTACGTGGCGCCGGCTTCAGCGATGTGAATCGCCACGTGGAGTTGGGGATGTTCAGCGAGTACAGCGCGACGAAGTAATTACAACTCCGCCGCTGCCGCCTCGTCCTGCTTCTCTTTCAGCCGCGCGATCTGGATCTGCAGGAACTCGCGCAACGGATCGCGCTGCTCCGGCTCCATGTCGGCGAAGGAAATCGCGGAACGGAACACGTACTCCGGCCCATCGCCCGCGCGCCGCACCTGCACGAGCGAACGCAGAACTTTGCACGGAATGTAAATGCCGCCGTAGCTGGGGAAGACCAGCGTGGCCGGCGCGCCGGCGTTGATCGGCGAGCGATGGATGACGGCCGCGCCGCTGAGACTGAGGTCGATCAACTCGCAGTCGATGTCCGAAAGCTGCACCGGAATCGACGCGGTCGGAAAACGCTCGGAACGACGTCTGTCACGGCCGGACGGCATGTTCGTATTCTGCCACGGCTGCGCTTACCTACTTCAACCGCGGCGACATCGCCTCCAGAAAATCGTGCGCGATCTTCGCGCCGGCAAACTCCGCGGGCCCTGCATCCTCGGCGATCACGCCGAAAGCGATCTTCGGCGACTCCACCGGCGCGAACGCCAGGATCAGCGCTTCGAGGCCGCTCTTGCGTTCGCCGGCGGTTCCGGTTTTCATCGCCAGCGAGATGCCGGCCACGGGCGCGCGGCGGCCGGTTCCTTTTGCTTCTGTGGCGACGGCCTCCATCGCGTGCACCATCGTTTCGGCCGCGGCGGGTGATGCGAGTCGCGTCGATCCCTGCTTCGGTGCGGTGGCAACGACGTCGCCGAGGATCGAGCGGCGTTGGACCAGCAACTTCGGAGTGGTCAGCTCGCCGCGGTTCGCCATCATCGACGCCAACATCGCCACGTGCAGCGCGTTCATCGATTCATGTTCGAGGCCGATGGCGAGGAACGCCGTTTCGAAGTGGTTGAAAGCCTGACCGACTGTCTTACCGAGCGGCACCTGGAACACACCTAGGTCCGCCTGGCCGTTGAAACCGGCAGCGGTCATGAAGCGGGTCAGGCGATCGACGCCGAGGCGGATGCCGACGTCCGCGAAGAAAACGTTGCAGGAGACGGCGAGCGCGTCGTCGATCGAGTTCAGCGTGCCGTGGCCCGCGGCGAGCCAGTCGCCGAAATGGCGGCCGTCGATGTCGAGGAAGCCTTTGCAGGTGTAGGGAAAGAGCGACGCGACGTCGACGCCGCCACTTTCCGCATTCAAACCGGTCAACACCTTGACTACCGAGCCCGGCTCGTACTGATGTTCGAGAGCGAGATTGGCCAGCGCGCCCTTCCCCGGGCTGCTGGCAATAGCAAGGATTTCATTTGTTCGCGGATCGATGGCTACGAGCGAGCCGCGGAATCCGGAGAGCGCCTTCAGCGCGGCTTTCTGCACGAACGGATCGAGCGTTGTCTCGATCGTGTCGTTCGCGCCGAGCTGCGGCAGCTTCGCGCCGATGGTCAATGTGCCCGCTTCGCGATTCACGAGCGGTGCGAAGTCGTCGTTCGTCGCGGCGACGTCGTTTGCGCGGATCGTCGCGATCGTGCCGCCGTTGCGGTCGAAAACATACGGCGCATCGCCGGTTGCACGCGCGGCGAGATTGCGCTGCAGCGACGCGTATCGCGATGCATTCACATGCGTCCTGTCGATCGACGCGAATGCCTTCTGCCCCTCGGTCACCCGATTCGTCACCACGAGCGCCGCGGCGCGATACAGCGGCACGTCCGCGCTCTCGTGCGCATCGCGCGATGCGGCGTCGTACGCGAGAAAGTCGTCGTAGCGCTCGCGCGCGAAAAGCCGCCGCGCAACTTCGTCTTTCGGGATGACGGACAATCGGATATTGCCGATGCCGCCGAGGTGCGGGCGTGCGGCGGCGGCGTGGCCGGAGGTGAGGTAGGCGGCGCCGAGGAGCTGGTGATATTGCGCCGGCCAGAGGTGCAGCCGCGACCACTGCTCGCCGCCTGCGATGGCCGCGGCGTCATTGCCATGCAGCCATGCGTCGCGCGATCGCGTCAACGGAATCCACGCCACGGCGAACAGTAGCGCGATCAGGATCACGAGCGTGATCAGCAGCGGCAGCACGAGCCGCCGCAGCCGTCCGCGGGGACGTTGCACTTCGCGAGATTGCACGTAATCAGCGGTCATTTCGGAACGATCGTGACGCGATCGCCGCGGCGAAGTTGCAAGAGCGACGCCGCGCTGCCGTTGGCGACAGAGATCTCGATGCAGCCCGTCGAACCGACGATCGCGAAGGCGCCATCGCCGCTGTACGTGGTGCGGATCTCGTCGATGCGTTTGTCGTGGACGATCACCGCGAACGGACTCGTCGCCGGAACGATATCGGTGACGCAGTTGCCGAATCGATCGATGCGGATGATCGCGCCGGGCGTGTAATCGAGCGTTACGCGATCGTCGACGCGCGGCCCGAGGTTTTCGATACGTGTCCCATTCGCCAGCGCCGCCGCCACGGGAGCGAATCGATCGCGTCCGTGAAATGTCGTCGAGCCGTCCGCGAGAAACAGCGACTCGTCACTTACCTCGTACGCATCTCCTCGGACGAAATGCAGCAGCCCGTTATCCGGCGCGAGAAAAATCCGTCCGTCCGATTTGACCGCGAGGATCCGCCGCGCCGTCCCAACGCCCGGATCGACGACGCAGACGAAAATCGTTCCCTCCGGCCAATAGCGAACGACGTCGCGCAGCAAAAACGCCGCCTCCCAAACATCGAACGGTGCGATGTCGTGCGTGAGGTCGATGATGTGGCACAGATACTCTTGTCTGTGCTCGCACCGCGACGCAATCACGCCCTTCATCGCCGCGACATACGGATCGCGCGTTCCGAAGTCGGTTAGGAGTGCGATGGTCCGCATCGAGCGCGAAACTATACTCGGCGCCTTGTTCCCCACCGTCCCTCCGCCCGCGCAACGCCTTCTCGTCTTCGCCCGCCTGCCCGAGCGCGGCAAAGTGAAGACGCGGCTCGCCGAATCGATCGGCGACGACGCCGCACTCGCCGCATACGAAACGATGCTGCGCGATCTGCTGGCGTCGATCGGACGCCCTTCCCCCGACGTTGAAATCGAAATCCTCTGGGCTCCCACCGAAGCCGCCAACGGCGAATCACTCGCGAACGCCTTCGGCGATCTCCCCACCGCCATGCAGACCGGCGCCACCCTCGGCGACCGTCTGTCGATGGCCTTCTCCGAACGCTTCTTCTTTCACGCCACGCAAAAAATCGTCGCCATCGGCGTCGACGACCCCTCACTCCCGCGAACGCTCATCGACCACGCCCTCGCCCTCCTCGACTCCTGCGAATGGGTCCTCGGCCCCGCCGAGGACGGCGGCTACTACCTCATTGGCTGCCGCGCCGCCGCCTTCGATCCCGCAATTTTTCGGGATGTTGCGTGGGGCACGCCGTCCGTCTTTGCCACCACCATCTCAAAAATCGCCGAGTGGCAAAGCACCGTCGCCGTCCTGCCGGTTCGTTGGGACATCGATGTCGCCGAAGATTGGGAGCGGTATCGAGTTGCGAACCGCTGATTTGTCCCTCCGCCCGCTTTTTGCAAAGATGCACGGTCCGAGGTGACCGATGTCTGATGATTTTGGGACCGTTAGTGTGAAGCGGGGGGACCGGGCGCGGGAGATCGAGGTGTTGCGGCAGCATTACCGGACGCATCGCGAGACGCTCGTGCGGATGGTTCCCGATGCGCCGACCGAGCAACTCGCGGGGGAGTATCAGCGGTTGGTCGCGTCGATCGATGCCTCGCTGCGAAAGCTCGATGAGCTGGAAGGGAAAGGCACGGCTTCCGGCACCGTTGCGGTTCCCAGTCCGTCATTCAACGAGACGCAGCGGATGGGGACGGCGCCGGGGAACCGGCCGTTAGTTTCACAGGGGGTTTCCTCCGAACCGGTAACCGATCACGGGATCGCCAGCTACGACGGCCCGGTCGATCGACCGTCGAACAATGGCTCGCGGATGCTGCTGATGATGCTGATCGCCGTCGCGGTCCTCGGCGTCATCGGCTGGCTGATCTGGCGCGCCAGCTCGGACAAGAAAACGACGACGCCGCAGGTGATCGAGCAGCCGCCATCGACGACCAGTCCTGATACGGCTGCGACCGTGACGCCTGTCGCCGCAGCGGCGTCGATCCGCATCGCCCCCGAGGTCGCCGATTACGGGACGATTCGAAAGGGAACGCGGGCTGTGCGGCAGTTCGAGATCACGAACCTGTCATCGACGCCGCTCTCGATCACCGTCGCGCGATCAACGTGCCGCTGCCTTTACTACGAGTACGACACGAAGGCGAAGCTCGCGCCGAAAGCGAAGGAAGCGTTGACAGTGACCGTCGACGGCGCACGCGCGAAAGTGGGAGCGCTCAACGAAACGATCGCCGTGAGCTCGAAGGATGATCCGAACGCGACCGGGACAATCGGGGTGCGGGCGGTGATTAAGTGACGTCCGAGTGATGCTACGGAGCGGTACTAGGTTTGCGGCGTTGTCGGCGCTGGCTTCGATTCCCGCCACGGTTGCGGCGACGCTTTTATACATTGCTCTCGTCTTCGGTGAACGAACCTGGTCCGCACTCCGTTTAGGGTTCTTCTTCAGCGTTCCTTTGGCGATTCGTGGTTTGCCGCTCGCGTTGATCGCAGGTCTAATCCTTTGGTTTGTACGAAGGCGCTCCACACGCGCGTCGTTCGTTCTGGTCGCCATGCTCACTTCCGCACTGGCCGGGTGTCTGCTCGGCTTCTGGATCACGGAACATTCTCCGCATGTTTCCTCGCCGATTGCCGCTGCATTGCTGGCGTCTACCTGGGCCGTTGTTGCCACTGCGACTTCCTTGGTGGCCACGCGAGGACGATCCATTGCCGGCGCAGCCGAACCAATGCAAACGTAGCAACCCTCGCTCGATGTGAACGTTCTGTGACTCGCTGACTTCAGCGGGATGGAATCCGCGTCCCGCCAGTTCCATCGTCGAACCGAATGGGGGTTGACGATGGCAGAACCAATCGACAGGCGTAATTTCTTGCGAGTCTCCGGGGTGTCTCTTGGCGTCGGGGCGCTCATTACCATTGCACCGGGCATGGCGGGCGGCGGGACGGCGTCGGCGATGACGCGGTGGTTCCGGCGGCAGAACGGCGAGGCGGTCAGCCCGTTCCGGCTCGTGCAGCTCAGCGATGCGCACGTCGGGTTTTCGGGGCCGCCGAATCCGACCGGGACGAAGGCGTTCGAGCGCGCCATCGATATCGTCAATGGACTCAACCCGCGGCCCGATCTGATCCTCTTCACCGGCGATCTGACGCATGAATCC
>DASYJY010000018.1:0-9407 GCA_035995985.1 Thermoanaerobaculia bacterium
CACGACCACTGTATTTCCTTGCGACACCAACTCGTGCAGCACTTCCAGCAGTTTGGCGACGTCGTGGAAATGCAGCCCCGTGGTGGGTTCGTCGAGGATGTAGAGTGTGCGGCCGGTGGCCCGTTTGGCGAGCTCTTTGGCCAGTTTCACGCGCTGCGCTTCGCCGCCGGAGAGCGTGGTCGATGACTGGCCGAGTTTGATGTAGCCGAGACCCACCTCGTCCAGGGTTCGGAGGATGTTGGCAATCCTCGGGATGTTGCGGAAGGTCTCCAGCCCCTGCTCGACGGTCATGGCCAGGATCTCGGCGATCGACGAACCTTTGTATGTGACCTGCAGCGTTTCGCGGTTGTAGCGCTTGCCGCCGCAGACGTCGCAGGTGACGTAGATGTCCGGCAGGAAGTGCATCTCGATCTTGATCTGGCCGTCGCCTTTGCACGCCTCGCAGCGGCCGCCCTTCACGTTGAAGGAAAAGCGTCCCGGCCCGTAGCCGCGCATGCGCGCCTCGGGCGTTTGCGCCATCAGGTTGCGCATCTCGGTGAAGAGCTGCGTGTAGGTGGCGGGGTTCGAGCGCGGGGTGCGGCCGATCGGCGACTGATCGATGTCGATGACCTTGTCGATGTGCTCGAGTCCGTCGATGCGATCGTGTTCGCCGGGTGTGTCGAGCGCATCGAAGAAATGGCGCGACAGCGCTTTATGCAGGATGTCGTTGACGAGCGTCGACTTGCCCGAGCCGCTCACGCCGGTGACGGCGATGAAGACGCCGAGCGGAATGGTGACGTTGAGGTTCTTGAGATTGTTCTGACGCGCGCCGCGGATGACCAGCTTGTTCTCGCCGATCGGACGGCGACTCGGGATCGCGATCGATGCTTCGCCGCGCAGGTACTTCGCGGTCAGCGACGACGGGAACGTTTTGATCTGCTCCAGCGTCCCCTCGGCCACAACCTCGCCTCCGTGAACGCCGGCGCGCGGGCCGAGATCGATGATGTGGTCGGCGGTCTCGATGGTCTCCTCGTCATGCTCGACGACGATGACCGTGTTGCCGAGGTCGCGGAGTTCGATGAGCGAATCGATCAGCTTGCGATTGTCGCGCTGGTGCAGGCCGATGGACGGCTCGTCGAGGACGTAGAGAACGCCCATCAGTTTCGAGCCGATCTGCGTGGCCAGGCGGATGCGCTGGCCTTCGCCGCCAGAGAGCGTGGCCGCGCTGCGGTCGAGCATGAGGTAGCCGACGCCGACGGAGCAGAGGAAGCCGAGGCGGTCGCGGACTTCTTTGAGGATCTTGCCGGCGATCAGTTCCTCGCGCGGCGTCAGCTCGATGGTCTTGAAAAACTGATCGGCATTCTTGAGCTGCAGCGCGACGACCTTGTCGATCGGCTGGCCGGAGACGGTGACGGCGAGCGCTTCCGGCTTCAGGCGGCGGCCTTTGCAATCCGGGCAGTTCATCGGCGTCATGAAACGCTCGACTTCGTCGCGGATGTCGTCGTTGTCGGTTTCCTTGTGGCGGCGGGCCAGCATCGGGATGATCCCTTCGTAGGTCCCGTTGTACGAATACGTGCTCTCCGATCCGCTGAACTGGAATTTGATCTTCTCGTCGGAGCCGTGAAGGATCACGTCGCGCGCCTTTTCAGACAGCGCGTGCCACGGCGTCTCGATCTTGAACTTGAAGTGCTTCGCGAGGGTGTGGATCTGGCGGAGGCGCCAATTCTCGGCGCCCTCTTTCCAGATCGCGATCGCGCCGTCGGAGACCGATTTGTTCCAGTCGGGGATGATTTTCTTTTCGTCGACCTCGAGCAGAACGCCGAGGCCGGAGCAGCGCGGGCAGGCGCCGTAGGGCGAGTTGAACGAGAAGAGGCGCGGCGTGATCTCGCCGATGGAAACGCCGCAGTCGGGGCAGGAGTACGACTGCGACATCAGCTCTTCGCGATTGCCTTCCTGGTAGAGGATTTTGACGAGCCCCTTCGACACGCGCGTGGCCGTTTCGAGCGAGTCGGCGAGGCGTTGCTGCATGCCGTCTTTGACCACGAGCCGGTCGATGACGACGTCAATCGTGTGTTTCTTCTGCTTGTCGAGCGTGGGTGGATCGGCCAGTTCGATGATCGTTCCGTCGACGACGGCGCGCGTGAAGCCTTCCTTCACCATCTGAAGCATCTGTTTGCGGTACTCGCCTTTCTTGCCGCGGATGTACGGCGCGAGGATGGTGAACTTCGTCCCTGCCGGCAGCATCAACAGACGATCGACCATCTGCTGAATCGTCTGCGGCCGGATTTCTTGGCCGCAGTTCGTGCAGTGCGGGACGCCGACCGAGGCGTAGAGGAGACGGAGGTAGTCGTAGATCTCCGTGACGGTGCCGACGGTCGAGCGCGGATTGCGCGAGGTGGTGCGCTGCTCGATCGAAATCGCGGGAGAGAGACCCTCGATGGAATCGACGTCCGGCTTCTCCATCTGTTCGAGGAACTGCCTCGCGTACGCGCTCAGCGATTCCACGTAGCGCCGCTGGCCCTCGGCGAAAATCGTGTCGAACGCGAGCGACGATTTGCCCGATCCGGAGACGCCGGTGATGACTACGAATTTGTTGCGGGGAACGACGACGTCGATGTTCTTGAGGTTGTGTTCGCGGGCACCGCGAATGACGATGGAGTCCATGGTTTAGGAGGACTCTAACTCCGCTGCCGCAATCGCTCTTCCCACGCTACGAGCGGTAGAAAACTTGACAAGTCAACTGACGACGATCTCGAAATCGTCCTCTTCCACACCGGCCGGGATCTGCCCTTCGCTCAACGCCGCGACGAGCGCGTTCGGATCGTGACGCGTGCGGATCACCTGCGTGCCGCCCTCGAGTTGAACGCGCATCGCGGCATGCTCATACGCGAGGAGATCGGCGAGAACCGGCTCATCGATCTGCTGATCGCGCACGTAGCCGGCGAACGTGTCCGATTCACTGCTGCCGAAGAACTCCGGCGGCACGCGCGCGAAGAAATCGTCGAAGAGTCCGCGAAGAAATTCTTCGCCGCGCGACAACATCAGCAGACGCGACGTGAAGGTGAAGTTGTCGACGATCATGCCGGCGCGGACCTGCCAGACCAGCTTGCGAAAGACCGGGACGGCGGGATCGGCACTGAGCGTATCTGCAAGCGCACTGGATACTTGGCGGCCAATCGCAAGGGCGCCGAGAGTGTCCTGCCATTCGCGCGGAGAGACGTCATCGGTTGATGCACTGGCCTCGACGTTCGCCGGCCGGCGCTCGACACGAGTGCCGCGCGTCGTCCAGATCGTTCGCAACGTTTCGACCTGGCGGCGAAGTATCGCAACGTCCGTTCGCGGCAGTGCCTGCGGCACCATTTCAAAGATGATCGCGTGAACGTTCGGAAGTTTCGGTACCACTTCCGCCGCAAGCTCCAGCAGCGCCTCCGGCATCACGCCCGAATGCGCATCGAGCCAGTAACCGGCGTATTCGAATCCGCCGGCGACGTGAACTTCCCAAACGCGATCGGGGGGAATCTCGTCGAGAAACTCGCGAACCGTCTGCCGGCCGTTCCGTTCGTTAGCCCACACGTTGTGGAGGTCGAGCAGGATTCCGCAATCCGCACCCTCGGCCACAGCGCGCACGAACGCGCCGTCGCTCATCTCGCCGGGACGCGGACGAAGGTAGTTCACGCCCGTTTCGACGGCGAACGGAACCGGCAACCGCGAGGCCAGCGACCGCGCCATCACGGCTGCGGCCGCTGCTCCGGCGCGCGTCTGCAGCGGCGGCAGGAGAAATCCTGCATTGAACGGGACGCCGTCTTCGCCGAACGCGCGATTGAACGAGAGATGCTCGCTCGCCCACGGCGCGTCGAACGTCCGGATCGCGTCGGCGAAAAGCGAGACCTGCTGCTCTTCGTGTCCGACCGAACCGCCGACCGGACAGCCAACGCCGTGCACGAGCTTTCGTTGCGGTAACGCGGAGACGTGCCCGATGATCTCGTCATCGGGCACGTAGCGTTCGCCACGCCGTCGCCAGAGAGTCTGCGGCTCGATTTCGATCACGTCGATCGGGAGACCGTCATCCTCGAGAAGCTTGCCGATTCCGGGGATGTAGACGACGCCGACGCCGAGGTCTGGCAGCGGCATGGTCATCAGCCTGCGGTCGGTCCGGACGCCAGCTCGCCCTTCTCATTGATAATGAAGGGATCGATGAAGCGCAGGTCGAAGCCCGAGTGGCATCCGCCGCAGCCGAGCTTCCCGAGAACCTGCTCGGTGACGCGGTTCATGTGCTTCAGATCGTCGCTGACTTTCTTGGGGACGCCGATATAAACAGTACGTGCAGCAGTGGCCATGTTTTTCTCCTCCGGTTTGATTTGAACTGCATGGTTATGGTGAGCCGGCGGCGCAAAACGTTTCATCGTCGCTGCCTTGACGCTTCGCGCGGGGTTGGCGTATAGCTCCGCAACTTGGCCGCACTCCTTCTTTATCTTGCTACGACGATCGCGCTGATCGCCTGCTGGCGCAAGTTCGTGCAGCCGATGTCGCGGACCGCGGCGATCGTGCTGGTCCTTCTGCCGCTTTGCTTTACGGGGCGGGCGCTGCTGACCGGGAAGGTCTACGCGCCGACCGATCTGCCGTTCATGTCGGAGCCGCTGAACGCATACGCGGCGGAGTTCGGCGTTCCGAAGGTGCACAACGGGACGCTTTCCGATCTCTACTGCCAGATCATTCCGTGGCGGAGCGCGGTGCGGACGGCATTCGCGAGCGGGCAGTGGCCGCTGCTGAATCCCTTCATGCTCTGCGGCGACATTCTGGCCGCCGCCGCGCAACCTGCCCCCTACGATCCCTTCAATCTCCTCGGCATGCTCATTCCGCTGCCGCCGAGTCTGACCTTCGCCGCGGCGATGACGTTTTTCCTGGCGGGGTTCGGAGCGTTCGTTTTCATGCGCCTGCTCGGCTGCGGTGAATTGGCCGCGCTGGTCACGGCGGCGGGATGGATGTTCAGCGGCAACGTGGCGTTCTTCGTCGGCTGGCCGCTGGCGAGATCGTGGGTGTATCTGCCGCTGATCTTTTTCGCCGTGCGTTTGGTCGTGCGCGAGGCGAGCATCCGCGGCGGCGTGATCCTGCTGATCGCGCTGACGCTGCTGATTCTGTCCGGCCATCCCGAGTCGCTGCTGCACGTCACAGCGGTCGGCGCCGCGTATGGATTGTTCGAAATCGCAACGACGCGCAAACGGATCGGACGCGCGATCGCGATCGCGTCTACGTCCGGTATCGTGGCGCTGCTGCTGACGTCGATTTTTCTCCTGCCGTTTCTCGAAGCGTCGCAGCAGACGCTCGAGCTGCGCACCCGCCTCGGCGACCGCGCGATGCCGTTGCCGTTCAAGCCGGAGTTGATTCAGCGCCGCGCGGCGAATACGGTTTTTCCGTTCTGGGGCGGCCAGCCGTGGCGCGACTCGTTCACGCCGGAGTTTGATCCGCAGACGGCGCGCACCGGCAGCATCGTTGTGTCGCTGGCGATTGCGTCGCTGTTCGTGGCGCGGCGACGAAAGGAGACGTGGTTCTTCTTCGGCTTGGCGCTGGTTTGCCTTTGTGCAGCATTTGGCGCACCACCGATGAGCAATATTTTGCACAAGCTACCGCTGTTCAACATGGCGCTGAATGAACGGCTGGCGTTTGCGGCGGCGTGCGCGATATCGATTCTGGCGGGACTGACGATCGATGAGGTCGCTGCTGATGCCGCGGGACGAAAACGCGTAGCCATCATCGCTGCCGTCATCGCCCTCGCGCTCGCCCTCGGCACGTACGCAGCGTGGGCGCACGAAATGAAGGTTGGCGTCGATCCGAATGTCATTCAAATCGTCGCCTTCGCCGAGGTGCTGCCGCTAGCGGCCATCGCGATTCTGCTTTTCGCGCGCACGCCGCTTCGCATCGCGTCGCCGCTCGTCCTGATCCTCATCCTCGGCCAGCGCATCGTCGCCGACGGATCGATTTATCCGTCGCTGCCGCAGCATGATTTCTATCCGAAGATCCCGCTGATCCGCGCGATTCCGACGGACAGCAAAGAGCCATTCCGCGTGGCGGGCGAGCATTTCGTTTTGATCCCCGACTCGGCGGCGATTTATCAGCTCGAGGATCCGCGCGGGTACGAGGCGATGACGTTCGCGCGCCTGGCCGACACGTATCCGGTCTGGTCGATTCCGCAGCCGGTTTCGTTCAACGCCATCGGCGATCTGCAGCCGCCGTTCCTCTCCTTTCTCAACATCAAATACGCGATCGTGCCGATGCCGGTGAAGTTAACCCCAGGCTGGCGCGAGGTGATGAAGGACCGCAGCGCGAAGTTGTTCGAGAACACGCGCGTGCTGCCGCGTGCCTTCGTGCCGCGGCACATTCGCTACGAGCAGAGCGGCGGTCCGATCGTGAAGGCGATGACGGCCGCGAACGATTTTTCGGATACCGCCTGGATCGAAGTGCCGGAGTTGGCGCCGCACGAGATCGCGAACGGGCCGGGAACGCTGACGCTGCACAAAGACGGCTTCGGATTGTCGATCGATGCGGTGATGGAGAACGATGGGTGGATCGTCGCCTCGCAGTCGGCATGGAAAGGATGGCGCGCGTACATCGACGGCCGCCGCGTGCAGACGCGTTTCGCGAATCACGCGTTTCTCGGCGTCTTCGTTCCGAAGGGACGACACAACGTGAAGCTGCAATACCTGCCGGAATCGTTCACCCGAGGACGCAACATCTCGTTCACGACCCTCGGCGCGCTGATCCTCGCGGCGATCTTCCCGTCAGCGCGTCGCCGATTCCAGAAGCCACGCACCGTACGCGTCTGACATCGACGCGATCGGCAGCACGACGAACTCCGGCACTTCGTACGGATGCCGCGCGAAGAGCGCTTCGCGGAGGTCTTGCAGGTTGTCGTCGATAGTCTTGATAACGAGGATCTGTTCGCCGTCTTCGGTGATGCTTTCCTTCCAGCGATAGATCGACGTCACGCCGGCGATGATGTCGACGCAGGCGGCGAGACGCTGTTCCACGAGCTCGTGCGCAAGGGGACGCGCGTCGAAATCGGCGGTGACGGTAGTCAGTACGATCACGGCGTTCATGAGGCGAATCGTAGCGCTAGAATCCGCGCTTCGTGATCAAACGCATCCTGCTCATCATCTTCGTGGCCGTCATTGTCATCGTCGGCTACGAGTGGATCACCTTTCCGGACGTGAGCGCGCTGGAGACGAAACCGCCAACGACGACCGCGTTCATGGAGCAGCGCAAGGCGGAGTTGCGCGCGGCCGGCAAGAGCGACGCGATCGAATATCACTGGGTGCCGTACGCGCGCATCTCGCCGTACCTGCGTCGCGGCGTGCTGGTGGCCGAGGACGATACGTTTTACGAGCACGGCGGCGTGGATGTTGACGCGCTGCAGGAAGCGATTCGCAAGGACTGGGCGCGGAAGAAAATCACGCACGGCGGCTCGACGATCACGCAGCAACTGGCCAAGAACCTCTACCTCTCGCCGTCGCGCAATCCGCTGCGCAAGGTGAAGGAGTACTTCATCGCGCGTTCGCTGGAGAACCATCTGTCGAAGAAGCGGATCCTCGAGCTGTACATGAATGTGGTCGAGATGGGCGAACGCGTTTACGGCGCCGAGGCGGCGTCACACTTTTACTTTCACACCTCGGCGGCGGGATTGTCGCCGTCGCAGGCCGCACTGCTGGCAGGATGCCTTCCCAATCCGCGGCTGATGAATCCGGCGGCGCCGAACAAGCGGCTGCGTTTTCGTCAACGCATGGTCCTCTCGCGGATGCGGCTTTGGGGATATCTGTTCGAGAAGGAAGTGCTGACGGAGAAGAAGCCGGCGGTTGTCGCGCCGACGACGGAGACCACGGCAACGACGGAGACAACCGACACCGCATTGCAGCAGACGCCTCCGACGGATACGGCGACGCCGGAAGTGCCGCCGACCGAACCTCCGCCCACAGATACCGCTCCACCGCTGACCGAAACGGAGACGTCATCTCCGCCGACGACAACGACCTGACTATCGCGATGATCCTGACGCCGGATGGCGTCTCGTACGGTAGCCGGTGGTCGCGTGCAAAGCACGAGACCACCGGAACGTCAATCGCGCCCAATTTTCCGACCGCGGCAGCGGTGGCGGAGGAGAAGAATTGTCGGCGTCACTCCGTGGCCGTCGCTTGGGCCGACGCGGCAATCCACACCGTCTTCACATTGACGAATTCGCGGATGCCGTAGACGCCTAACTCCCGGCCGAAGCCCGAGTGTTTGGTGCCGCCGAAGGGGACACGCGGATCGGAGGCGACCATGGCGTTGATGAAGACTTGGCCGGTTTCGATGGCGTCGATGACGCGGTCCATTTCGGCGCGGTCGTTGGTCCAGACGGAGGCGCCGAGGCCGAAGGGGGAGTCGTTGGCGGTGGCGATCGCATCGTCAATGTTGGCGACGCGGAAGATCGACGCGACGGGACCGAACGTCTCCTCGCGCGCGGCGGGCGCGTTCGGCGGGATGCGCGCGAGGAGCGTCGGCGCGTAGTAGTTGCCGTTGCGTTTGCCTCCGGTGAGGAGCGTCGCGCCGGCGGCGACGGAATCGCGGACCTGCTTTTCGATGTCGCCGGCGATCTGCGGCGTGGCCAGTGGACCGACATCGTTCGATTCGTCGAGTGGATCGCCGACTTTCAATGCCTCCATCGCCGCGACGAAGCGCTTCTCGAAATCGTCCGCGATCGACTCGTGGACGATGAAGCGTTTCGCTGCGATGCACGACTGCCCGTTGTTGACGATGCGCGCTTTCACCGCAGTGGCGACGGCTTCGGCGAGATTTGCGGACGGCATCACGATGAACGGATCGCTGCCTCCGAGCTCCAGCACCGCCTTCTTGATGTGCTTCGCCGCGATCGAGGCCACGCTCGCGCCGGCAGGCTCGCTGCCGGTCAGCGTCACGGCCTTCACGCGCTCGTCGGCGATCACGCGCTCGACCTGTTCCGAGGTGATGAGCAGAGTTTGAAATTCGAAGTCTGCGAAGCCCGCATCGCGGAACACGTCCTCGATCGCCAGCGCGCACTGCGGCACGTTCGACGCGTGTTTGAGCACCGCCACGTTACCGGCCATCAACGCCGGCGCGGCGAAGCGGAAGACCTGCCAGAACGGGAAGTTCCACGGCATCACCGCCAGGATCGTTCCCATCGGCTCGTAGCGGATGAACGTCTCCTTCGCATCCGTCTTTACGTGTTCGTCGGCGAGATACGACTGCGCGTGTTCGGCGTAGTAGCGGCAGTTGTTCGCGCACTTCACGACCTCGGCGACCGCGGCTTTGATTGGTTTCCCCATCTCCATCGTGATGAGGCGGGCTAGATCCTTCTGCCGTTCTTCGAGGATCTCCGCGGCCTGATTCATCCGCGAGGACCGTCCGTTAAAACCGCGAGC
>DASYJY010000019.1:0-13488 GCA_035995985.1 Thermoanaerobaculia bacterium
GCGACGGGCGTGATGTCGACGAGCGCATTCGGGCGCAGCGGAGCGCTCACCTCGTAAAACGCAACGCGCGCAACGGCGAGATCGGCGAAGAGCGACGCATCGCGCGCGATGAGATCGCAGAACGCGCGCGACAGCGCCACATGATCCGGATGAATCTCCAAAGGACTCGGAACCGCGATCAGGTCCGGCTTCCACTCGCGAAGAATCGCCGCGAGACGCTCATCGAGGTCACGCGCCTTGGACAAATCGCGGTCCGGAAACCTGAGGAATTCGATCGTCGCATCGCCAAGGGATGCGAGCGCGGCACGCGATTCGCCTTCGCGTTGTGAGGCGTCCCCGGCCTGCGCGCCGTCCGTCGCCACAACCACGTGAACCTTGCGCCCCTCGCGGAGATGCAGCGCCACCAGACCGCCGCAACCGATCACTTCGTCGTCCGGATGCGGAGCCAGCACGAGGAGGCGCTCGCCGCGTAAGTCCTGCGGCGCGAATGGAATCGCCTCCGCCTCAGGCATGGTCATGGCATCGGATTATAGGTGCTTCGTATAATCCAGCCATCCGTGAGACGTGACGAGCAGCAACCGATCGCCGGGGTCCTGTCGCTGATCCGCGAGCTCACCGGCCCGGCCACGCGCGCCGACAACATGGCCGACCTCTTCGTCTCGTCGTTCCGCGCGCTCGACCACGCCTTCGATTTCGATCTCGCCGCCGCGGTGATGCTCGAGCAGAACCTCGACCTCTACGTGGTCACGCGCGAAGGCGCCGGCTCGCTCATCGCGCCGCCGCTGATCGAGAGTCTGCGCCGCACTCTGGAGACGATGATCCCGGTGTCGTTCGCCGCCGCCGACGTGATCGTCAAAGCGGAGCGCAGCGATCTTCCGCGTGGCGGCGCGGGCGACAGCATCGAACACTCGACGCACGCCATCATCACCGTGGAGAACCGGAGCAGCGGCGTGCTGCTCGTCTATCGCGGGCAGCCGTTCGACGAGCAGGAACGGCAGATCGTCGAAATCTTCGCCGCGCAGGTGTCGCTGCTCATCGGCCAGCTCAGCGCGCGCGAACAGATTCAAGGCCTCGCGGACACCGACGACCTCACCGGCATCGCCAATAAACGCTACTTCCGCCGGCAACTGCCGCAGGAGATGGAGCGGGCCCGCGTCTACTCGCTTCCACTCACACTATTAATGTTCGACATCGACGACTTCAAAGCGATCAACGACAACTTCGGCCACACGGTCGGCGACGTCGTCCTCTCCGAACTCTGCGGCGCCGTGCGCGAGACGCTCCGTCCTCCCGATCTCTTCGCGCGATTCGGCGGCGACGAGTTCGCGATCATCCTCCCGCACACCGACCTCGGCGGCGCCTGCGCCGTGGCCGACCGTATCCTCCAGAAAGTCCGTATGTTGACGATCCCCGCCGACGACGAAGGCTCCATCCGCTGCTCCATCTCCCTCGGCATCGCCGACTACCAACGCACCGACCACACCGCCGCCGACGTGATCCGCCGCGCCGACGAACGCTTGTACGAGGCGAAGCGGGCGGGGAAGAACCGGTATTCACTGTCATCCTGAGCCGCCGGAGGCGTTGGAGCGCGAAGCGCGGAACGCCGCAGGACAGTCGAAGGACCCCCACGTGCTTGCCTCTTGCAAACGCCGCCGCCCTTCCTCGGCTACCGGGTTGGGGGTCCTTCGACCGTCCTCCGGCGCTCCGGCTTCGCCTACGACGCCTTCGGCGGCTCAGGATGACAGGAGATAAACTCCGCCGCCAATGCCCAACCGCTACCTGATCGCCAACTGGAAGATGAACATCCCGCCGGAAGGCATCACGCCATTTCTCGATGCCGTGAAGGATGCGGACATCGTCATCGCACCGCCGTTCGTTTATCTCAAAGACGTCGCAGCACAATTCGCCAACGCCGGTGCGCAGAACTGCGCGGATCAGAAATCCGGCGCGTTCACCGGCGAAGTCTCCGCGGACATGCTGCGAGACTGCGGCGCGCGTTTCGTCATCGTCGGCCATTCCGAGCGGCGAACGATTTACGGCGAAGACGATGCGCTCATCTCTCGTAAGCTGGCGATCGCAATCGACGCAGGACTGACGCCAATCCTCTGCATCGGCGAGAACGAAGAGCAGCGCGAGCGCGGTCACGCTGTCACTTTTTGTTCCGGCCAACTCCGTGCCGCCGCAATCCCGCAGCTCGCGAACGCGAAGGAAGTCATCGTCGCCTACGAGCCCATCTGGGCTATCGGAACGGGACGCAACGCAACCGGCGCGATGGTCGCGGAGATCGTCGGCGCGATTCGCGAGGCGCTCGAACGCTTCTGGCCCGATGGACTGGCGAGGCGTACGCCGGTCCTGTATGGCGGAAGCGTGACGCCCGACAACGTCGATGAGCTCATCGCACACGGCCGCATCGACGGCTTTCTGGTCGGTGGCGCAAGCCTCGATTCGAAGAAGTTTCTGGCGCTCGCCGAGGCGATGAAGAGGCTTCCGGCGCAGCCTTGACACTCGGTGCCATTCCGGGAAGAATTCGCCCCCTTGTCCCGTTAGCAGCTTCGCTTCGGAGAATCCATGATCGTATTTCTTGTCATTTTGCACATCATCATCAGCCTGTTCCTGATCCTCGTCGTCCTTCTGCAGCAGGGGAAGGGAGCGGATCTCGCAGGCGCGTTCGGTGGTGGCGGTTCGCAGACCGCATTCGGCGCGCGCGGCGCAACCACGCTTCTGCACAAGCTGACGACCAGCTTCTTCGTCCTCTTTGTCATCACCTCGCTCACGCTGGCGATCCTCCAGGCTCGCCCGCGCTCCTCGGTCATGAGCGGCGCACCCTCAGCGCCAACAGCTCCAGCCAAGAAGTAGCAGCGTTCTTTAAAGCCCAAGTGGCGGAATTGGTAGACGCGCACGTTTGAGGGGCGTGTGGAGAAATCCGTGCCGGTTCGAGTCCGGCCTTGGGCACCAAGAACACGACAACTGGCTGAAGCGCGCGCCAAGCGTTAGAACTTCTCCGCCAGTTTCGAGGCGAGACCCTCAAGCATTCGTTCGGGCGTCGTGAAGTTACCAGCGTGTGCCGCTTCCGTCTGGAACGTGATGATCTTGCCATCCTGGACTCGCAGAATGCGGACGGATAAGCCAACGCGTTCGTTACGGAAAGTCATCGGAGCAACGCGGTAGAAATCGTTCACTTCGCCATTCATCACAAAGTCGAAGCCTTTGCCTGCAACGTACTTGATCGCGGCATCATCGCTAAGCGCTTCGGTTGCACCGACGGGACGCGACACAGGCTCGAAACGGAAATCGGGACGTGATGCCAGCACTCGGGCGTAGATCGTACCGGCGATGTTGCCCGAACCGCCGCAGTCGTCCTGACCGGCAATTGTGCAGTCGCGAAATGGGATGACTGCCACTCTGGAACCGTGAGGAATGGCTTCGTACTTGATCACAGTCGGAGCTGACGCGCAGGAAAGAAGCGCCGCGGAAAAGGCAGCAGCAGCGAATTGGCGGAAGCGTACGTTTTTCATGGTCAGAACTCCTTCGGTAGAATCAGGCGCGAGTGGCAGAGCAAAAAACCTACCCGGTCTACTTCTCCGCGATTCTCTTCGCGTAGTCCGCGGCGCGATCGAGAAATCCTTCGATCGATCTCCCCAACCCCAACTTCTCATTGAGCTCTGCGGCTTTTTCGAAATCAACCCTCAGGCGTTCGGCCTCGGCGAGGTAGTAGTCGCGCAGGCCGGACTCGATCTGGAACTCCGGATACTTCTCGGCCAGCGTTCGCATCCACTCCTCGACCTGGCGACGGCGATCCTTGTCGCCGGCTCCGTTTCTCAGGTCGTCGAGCAGCGTTTTGACGACGCCCGAAAGGATCTGCGTACGCTGATCGTGCAACGGTTCCTCTGTCATGGGCGCGGATGTTAGCAGCGAATACAATGCGCCGCGATGAAAGTCCTGGTCGCGAATCGCGGCGAGATTGCGGTTCGCGTCATGCGCGCCTGCCGCGAAGTTGGCTACCCGACGGTGGCCGTTTACTCCGAGCCCGACCGCGCCGCGCTCCACGTTCTTTACGCCGATGAAGCGATGCCGATCGGGCCGGCGCCGTCGCGCGAAAGTTACCTGCGCATCGACCGCATTCTCGATGCCGCGAAGAAGACCGGCGCCGATGCGATCCATCCCGGCTACGGCTTCCTCGCCGAGAACGCGAACTTCGCCCGCGCCTGCCGCGATGCCCGGATCATCTTCATCGGTCCGTCGCCGGAATCGATCGACGCGATGGGATCGAAGACCGAGTCGCGGCAGCGGATGCAGGCCGCGGGCGTGCCGGTCGTCCCAGGGCTGACGGAGGCCGTCAAATCGTTCGACGAGATCGAGGCCTTCGCGCGCGACGCCGGCTTCCCGATCATGATCAAAGCCTCGGCCGGCGGCGGCGGAAAAGGGATGCGGCTCGTCGAGCATGCGGACGACCTGCGATCGTCATTCGATCGCGTCACCAGCGAAGCGCAGTCATTCTTCGGCGATGCCGCCGTCTACGCGGAGAAATTCATCGCCTCTCCGCGGCACATCGAAGTGCAGATCCTCGGCGATCAGCACGGCAACATCGTTCACGTTGGTGAGCGCGAATGCACGCTCCAGCGGCGGCATCAGAAAGTCGTCGAAGAGAGCCCGTCGCCTGTCGTCGATGCCGAGTTGCGCGAGCGCCTCGGCGCGATGGCGGTGAAGGCCGCGGCCGCGGTCAACTACTACTCCGCCGGCACCATCGAGTGCCTGATGGGACCCGACAAGCAGTTCTACTTCCTCGAGATGAACACGCGGCTGCAGGTCGAGCACCCGGTTACGGAGATGGTGTGGGGCATCGATCTCGTCAAAGCGCAGCTCCGCGTCGCGCGCGGCGAAAAACTGGGAATCGTTCAGAACGATCTCGCGCCGAACGGACATGCAATCGAGTGCCGGGTATATGCCGAGGACCCGGCGAGGAAGTTCGCGCCATCGCCGGGACTGATCCGGCATCTCGAACTGCCGCAAGGGCCGGGCGTTCGCAACGACAATGGCGTTTATGCCGGCTACACCGTGCCGGTTTACTACGACCCGATGCTCTCGAAACTGATCTGCCACGCCGGCACGCGCGGTGAGGCGATCGACCGCATGCTGCGCGCGCTGCAGGAGTATCGCGTCGACGGCATCCGGACCACGATCCCGTTTTTCACGTTTCTCATGCAGCACGCCGATTTTCGCGCCGCGAATTTCGACACAGGCTTCATCGACCGCATCCTGCCGGAGCTCGATCTCGAACATCGTCCGGCGGACGACGCCACGCGCGATGCGGCGCTCGTCGCCGCGGCCATCATCGCGTTCGAGGACGCGCAGAACGTGCGGCTGCCGGAAGAAACGGTCTCGCGCTGGCGTCAGGCCGCGCGCATCGAGGCCATGCGGGGGCGCGATTGATCTTCACCGCTCGCTATCGCGACGAAGAGATTCCGCTCGAAGTCGAGCGTCATGGCAGCACGTACCGCGTCAAAGTCGGTGAGCGTTGGATCGTCGCGGACCTCATCACCGTTGGCGGATTGCGTTCGCTGCGCCTCGAAGGCGGAACGCAGTTTCTGCTCGCGCATCACCGCGAGGGAACGATGCACCAGGTCATGATCGGTGCGTCGCGAGTCGACATCGAGATCGTCGATCCGCTCGCACTTCGCCGCAAGCGCGGTGACGACCACCTCGGCGACAGCGGCATCATCAAAGCGCTCATGCCCGGCCGCATCTCCCGCGTGCTCGTTGAAAAGGGCGCCGAAGTTCGCCGCGGGACAGGACTCCTCGTCCTTGAAGCGATGAAGATGGAGAACGAGATCCCCGCGCCAGCGGATGGCGTCGTCGACGAGATTTTCGTGAAGCCCGGCGACATGGTTGAGGGCGGCGCGGATTTGTTGCATCTCCGAGCGCTGTAGCGCTGGAGCGCGATCTATATAATTCGCGCACATGTCCACTATCGATCCGTTCGTCGCAGGCGGGATGATTGCGTCGTTTCGGCTTGTCGAGCGTGTGGGCGCCTCGGTGTGGCGTGCCGAAGATACGCGTAACGGCAAGGCGGTCGCCCTTAAGGTCCTTACGAAACAACTGCCGCGCGATCCCGCGCGCCGCGAGACGGTCATCCGGGAGATCCGCCAGGGCGCCGCGCTCTACCACTCGTCGATCGTCACCATCCTCGAGATCACGCCGGCCGACGATACGCTGCTGATGATCATGGAGTGGTTCGACGGCCTTCCGGTCGCCACTGCCTATCGCGGACGCGCGGCCGAACGCACCGAATTTTTTCGCGTCATCTATCAGCTCGCCGACGCGGTGAAGTTGATGCAAGCGAAGAACGTGCTGCATCTCAACATCGCCGGCGATTCAGTACTGGTCGGCGCGAATGGGCAGGTGAAACTGGCCGGACTCAACGCGCTTACGTTTCTGCCGCGCCGCGAAGGGCACGGATCGTCGTTTTCGCAGAAGGGCAATGATCCGAACGCGGTCAGCTACATGGCGCCGGAGCAGATCACCAATCAGATGGTGACAGCGCAGACCGACGTGTTTTCGATGGGCGTGATCATGTACGAGGTGGCGACCGGCCGTCGGCCGTTCCTCGCCGCGAGCGCCGCGGAGATCGCCAACAAGATCGTCAACGAGCAGCCGCCCTCGCCGAAAGCCGTCAATCCGGCAATCGACAACGCGGTGCTCAACGTCATGGGCAAGTGCTTTTTCCGCGATCCATACCGTCGACTCAAAGATGCGAAAGCGATCAGCGACGACATCATCAAGGTCGACGGCGAGGTCGTGGAGTGGTCGAACGAGATTGCCCGCGCCGCGCTGAACGTCGTCGCGAATGCGCGCCACGCGGTGCAGGCGCGCCAGTCAGTCATCCTCGTCGCCGATGTTGCGAATCACGATGAAGTCAACGCCGTGGATCCAGCCGCCGCCGCGAAATCTGCCGCGCGCATGCAGCAGATCCTCGGCGAGGCGGTTTATCTCTTCGACGGCCAGGTCGTCGATCCATTCGGGCCGCGCTTCGTCGGCGAGTTGCCGTCGATCGAGAACGCGCTCGAAGCGGGACGAAAAGGGGAGTTCGACTTCTCGCCCGAGCAGCAGGATGGCGAGGCGATTCCGGTGCGCCTGCTGCTCCACTTCGGCGAGGTGGAGACGCATGACGGCGCCGCGGCCGGCCCGGCGGTCGAGAAAGCGTACGAGATTCTCAAGCAGCTCGATCCGGCGAAGCTCTACATCACCGAAGCATTCGTGAAGAAAGGGCGCGTTCCAGCGCGGTTGCGCGATGCCGGCGCGCGCGCGGGCGTGAAGTTGTCGACGATCGCGCCCGAGGGCGAAGCGGCCGAGGCGGCGGAACGCGCTGCCGCGGAAGCGGAAGAAGCCGAGCGCCTCGCCGCTGAGGCGGCAGCTGAGGCCAGCGCGCGCATCGTGCGAAAGAAAAAGCAGACGCGTTTTGCATCGATTGCAGCCGCGGCGGTCATCGTCCTCGGCGGCGCGTCGGGCTTCGTCTGGATGCGCAACCGGAATTATGACGCGGCGCCGGTCGTGATGAAGAAAGCGGCCGGTTTGCCTCCGGCGACGGCAGCAACGCCGCGCAAAGTCGTCATCGAACCATTTCTCATCGACCCGCCTGATCCGGCCATGCAGCAGCGTGGCGATGCGATTCGACTGGCGGCGGCGGAGATCCTGCGCTCGTTTCCCGAGCTGCGTGTCACCGATGCGAAGGCGGTAGGCGTCAACGCGTACACCGCGAAGCTGATCGGTGGCGCGGCGGCGCCGCAGATTGTGCCGATGTCTGAGTCGAAAAAGCCGGCCGAGGGACAGGCGTCGGCGTTGATCGACGCATCGAGCGGCATTCAGTCGGTCGTCTCCTGGATTGCCGCCGACCTGAAGATTCCGCCGCGCGGCGCCGCCAGTGCCGACGCGTACAACGCGTTCGCGGACGCAGTCACCGCACACGCGGCGAACGATGATGCGAAAACGGAGGCCGCGCTTCGAAACGCGATCAAGGCGGACAACGCCTTCCTGCCGGCGCAGTTGATGGCCTTCCGCTACTTCGATGCGAAGGGGAAGGACGCCGATGCGGTCGCCGCCGCGAAGCAGATCGTCGCGCTCGACCCCGCCAACATGGACGCGTCGCGGCGCGTTGCGCGCGCGAGTCTTGCGGCGGGCGATCTCACCTCGGCGTTCACGACGTACGCCGCTGTGCTGCAGCACGAACGTTCCGACGTTGATGCGCTCAACACGATCGGACGCTACGCGCTCGCCGCCGGCGACAACGATCGCTTCACTGCCGCCCTGAAGCGCCTCGGCACGTCGGACGCCGGCGCCGTCCAAGCTCCCGATGCGCTCGTTGCCTCCGGCCGTATCGACAGCGCTGCCGACAAGTATTACGACGATGAGCAGCGCATGCCTCGCAATCCGTCGCTCGCGCTCAAGATCGGCCGCATCGCCGTCCTCCGGCATTCGACGGAGATGGCCGGCCTCGAGCTGAAGAAGCTGGAGCAGTCGGATCCGAACTACGGCGCGCACATTCTCAAGGCGTACATCGCGGCGCAATCCCGCAATAAGGTGTTAGCCGCATCGGAACTGAAAACGGCCGAGGCGGCGTCGAAGCCGGGCGACGATTACTGGACCAGCGTCGCCGAAATCGCGGCGATGAATGGCGACGCGCGTGGAGTCAATGACGCGCTCGAGCACGCCGCGGCGCGCAAGGAGCCGACCGCGAGCTACGTTCTCTCCAATCCGCTTTTCGGATTCTTGCAGAGCGACGCACGATTCCTGAAGATCCGCGCGAAGCTGGCCTCGCAGCAAAAAGAGATCCGCGCCGCACTGGCCGGCGTGACGTTGTAGATTTCGCTCATGATCATCACCGCCCGCCTCACCTTCTCGGCCGCGCACCGCCTGAACAATCCGAAGTACGACGCCGACTGGAATCGCCGCGTCTACGGCAAGTGCGACAACCCGCGCGGCCACGGCCACAACTACGTGATCCACGTCAGCGTGAAGGGGAAGATCGATCCGGAGACCGGCATGGTGATCGACCTCAAGGTGCTGAAGGACATCGTCCGGCGCCGCATCATCGATCGCGTCGATCACACGAACCTGAACGAGGATGTCGATTTTCTACAAGGCGTGATTCCGACGGCGGAGAACCTCGCGCGATCGTTCTGGCAACAACTTGCGCTGGCGATCACCGAGGGAATGTTGCACGAAGTTCTGCTGCAGGAGACGGAGAAAAACTCCGTCGTCTATCGGGGAGAAGACGAATGAACTACGACCTGGCCATGATGGCGCTGGACGGCCTGATGCGAACGCCGCTGACGGTGCGCGCCGACGCCGCGGGCGTGACGTTCACCGGCGAGCCCGCCGCCTTCAAGGAGCTAGCCCGCCTCTGCCTCCTCCTCGGCGGCGCGAGCGACACAGACGATTCGTTCGAGCTGCAGCCGAACGTGCACGTGACCGAGGGGTCGCCGCTGGTGAATTTGCGATTGGCATAAGCCATCCGCCGTCTTATCGGAACGTCGCCTTCGGCGGTTCGCCGTGCGGCTCACCGTGTCGTCGCGCGAGCTCGATGACAAGGCTCTCTTCGCCGCGAGCCATGGCCCAGCGGTGGTTGGCGGCGAAGATCGGTTTGAAGATCGGGGAGAAGAGCTTCAATAGAATTTTTTCGGCGCGAATGTGCCAGTCGTAGGTGATGTCAACATCGTCGCCGGATTGCGTCAGCGTCCATTCGCCGCGGCCGACAAAGTCGCCGAACGCTTCGATGATGAAGCCGTCCGGTTTTGTCTCGAGGACACGGAAGCTCCAGCGCAGCGTGTAAGGGAGCCAACCTTTCGTGTAGAGCTCGACGATGTCGCCGCGCTTTTTTACGTCGATGTAAACCGACGGCCACCAGCGCGGCAGGTCTTCAGCGTCAGTGAGGATGTCGATGATTTCGGCGACCGTGCCGCGGACGTGCCAGTGCGTGATGAAGTGGTAGTCGTTGAACACGGTTCCTCTATGCGCCGGCGGCAGCGGCGGATTCGCGAGCGATCGCCGCCCAAAGCAGCAGTCCGATTGCGATGACGATCTCCACAATCCCGTTGATCGTCAGATCCTGGCGATGGTTCTGCAGCAGATCCGCGCCGTTGCCGAGGAGGAGGGCGACGGCGATCGTGAGCGGGTAGGCGAGGAGGTTTGTGCCGAGGATGTAGCGGATCACGATAAACGCTAACGCGGCAACGACGGCGGCGGAGGCGAGCATCAGCGGCGTTTCGCTCAGGTTTGCAGATGCGTCGAGGGCGGCGAGGAAGATCGCGGTCGTGCCGATCATCGCGGGGAGCCAGGGACGGTTGCTGAATCCGCGCAGGGCGACGATGAAGAGGCCGAAGACGGCGCAGGCCAGGAGGGTGCGGATGATCGTCGACGCGATGCCGAGGAGGGCGGGCAGCCGGATGGCGACGAACTCCGGGGCGTTGAGTCCGTGTATCGAGGTGAGGTTCGGGAAGCGGAGCGCGATGGCTTGCTCCGCGACGCGGAAAATGACGGCGATGCTGATCGCCGTCAACGCGGCGATTGCTGCCGACCGTCCGAGGCGCGCTCGCGAGTCGCGGCGGGCGAGGTGGAAGGCCTCGGGGTACGCCGCGGCGAGGGCGGCCACGGCCAGGAAGATCGCGCCGAGGTGCAGGCCGACGTTGCGGATGATGTTGATCGACTGATTGGTGATGAAGGTCTGCCATGTGATCGACGTGTTGTATTCGAAAAGCGTCAGGTCCCATCGCGCGGCGATGCTGATCAGCGGAATGACCGCCAGCGCGAATGTCCATCGCAGCGCGCGTTGCCACGGGAAGCGCTGGCGGCGCAGCGCGATGACGAATCCCGCAACGACGAGCGAGAGGATGGTCAGGACGCCCGCGACGCGCAGGAGCGTGAAGACGATGTTGAGCAATGTGGTCGGCTCGCGGTAGACGCTGTCGGGGACTTTTACCGTCGTCGTGAATTGCGTGACCTCGGCGCCGGCAACGCGCACGCTGATGCGGCGCCAGGCGTCGGCGGCGAGCGGCGTGCGCTCCTGAAAGTGGAAGAGCCAGTCGCGGCGGTTCGGCTGCTGGAAGTTGAGCGCTTCTTTCAGATCGAACGCGCGAACGTCGGCGCCGAATCGCGCGAACGCGGCCTGCGCGATGGCCAGCGCCTGCGGCTGTTCGAGGCGCGGTCCGGCGCGGCGTTCGTCTTGGTACTTGTGATAGCCGGCCACGCGTGACGCGCGCGGATCGACTTCGATGAAGTATTCGTCCTTCACCTGCGGCGCGAAGTCGCGGACCATCCAGGTCGCGGTCGGGATCTTCGTGCGCATTACCGTCAGCAGCGACTGCATCGACATGCCGTGGCGGAGGAGGTAATCGATGGCGACTGAATCGAAGTCGGCCGGACCGCCGCCTTCTTCGCGCGTGGAACCGCGGTCCCAGGAGCGGAATCCTTCGACCGGAGTGGCGATGGTGCGCATTGCGGCGGCGGGTGGCGGGCCGACGGTCGCGGCGATGCGTTTGGCGTCGTCTTTCGTGATGCGGTAGTCGACTGGGTCGTCGATCGATGGAAAGTTCAACGCAATCGCGCCGATCGCCAGCGCGATGAGCACGATGCAGGCCGCGAGCTTGCCGCGCGTGATTGGAATCGATGGGAAGGTGAATGCTGGCCGTTCCGGTTCGGGCGCACGTTCGGGAACGGGTTTGATCGGGATCGTGTCGTTTGACAAGTCGTCATCGGGCACGAAGCCTTTGTTGCGAACGTACAGCGCAATCGAGACGAGCATCGGAATCGCGAAGACGAGACTGGCGAGCGCTCCCGACACGATGTAGTAGTTGTTGCCCGACCGCAGCAACAGCATCGCGGTGTAGAGCGCGTCGACGGTGTAGTGCCAGATCAGCAGCGGCACGATGCCGAAGCGCATCATCAGGAATCCGATCAGGACGCCCGCGCAACCGACTTCGACGCCGCGGATGTAGAAGGGCTGGTTCGGATAGGTGGCGTGGCCGAATCCCCAGATGAATCCCGCGGCGATGATGGCGGCCCAGCGCGAGCGCAGCACTTTTTCGAAGAACGGAATCGAGAACGCGCGCGACATGAACTCTTCGCTGAGCGCGGGAAAGAAGCCGGCGAAGAGCACCGCGATCCAAGGAAACGCGGTGTTGAGCATGTCGTCGTACGGCACTTCGGCCGGCGCCCACGCGCCGAATTTGTCGGCGATCAGATAGAACGCGACCTGATATCCGAGGAAGAAGGCGACGAGCGTGTAGCCGACGATGAAGGCGAGGAAGACGCGCTTCGACGTCAGCGCGCGGCGATTCCAGATGCGCGCGACGGAGAGTTTGTTCGGGAGGCGTTCGCGGAAGAGGACTTCGCCGGCGCCGACGACGACGATCAGCAACATCGCCGTGCCGATGGCCGGAATCATGATCGAGAGAACCGCAAAACGCGACAGAAACGCCGCGTACGACTCGGTCGTGTTGTAGCCGGCGAGCACGCTCGGCCAGGAGTTCAGCGCGTTACCGGTGACAAGGACGACTGCGGCGATGCCGATGCCGAGGAGCAGGCGGAGTTGCAAGTCGCCGCGGAGGAGTCGGATCACGAAGACCGCGACGATGCAGACGCCGGTGATGAGGAAAAAGAGGATGTCGACATTGCCGGCCAGATTGTTTTTCGACCGCAACTCGCGATACGAACGCTGCCAATCCTCGGGGACTTTGATGCGCCGCGAGAAGCTGCTGACGCGATCGCCGTCGACGGTGACGATGGTGCGGTACGGCGCGCCGGCAGGATGAATCGACTGCGAGTCCCACGTGAAGATTCGCTGCATCCGTTTCGGCAATCGGCGCGCGCTTTGCGCGACGAGTTTCCGATCGTTGAAGGCGTTGATGTTGCCGAGGAATCGCTCGGCGATGCTGCGCGCAGCATTCACATCCGGCGATGCGATCGCGCGATCCTCGGGGATGCGATCGCTGAAGCCGATCACTTCACCGGTCGGCGCGATATCGACACGGAACTCTTCCTCCTGCAGCGGCCGGAACCAGCGATGCGACCAGGCCCAGAGGCGGACGTCGTGTTTGAGGATCTCGTTTGTTTTCTTCAGGCCGAGGGAACGTTCGAGGAAGATGCGCGGCTCGTCGTCGGATTCGAAGGTAGCGCTGTGCTTCATGCCGCGCGTGTCGATAAGCTGTTCCGCAAGAACGCTCTCGGCGAGTTTTTCCGAGGAGCCGCGGTCGTAACGAAACTCGATCGAGGCCTCGGGAAATGCGGCGCCGAACCAGTTGACGACGACAAAGATGGAAACGGCAGCGACCGCGACACACGCGGCGATGAGGAGCCAGTCGGCGCGCGTGAGTTGTTCGCGGTTCATTCGGGGGTTGAGTGTGGCACAGACACTCTTGTCTGTGCTTTTGATGTCGCGCGAGTGGCGAGGTTAGCGGAAGCCTCCCAGCTGCACAGACAAGAGTGTCTGTGCCACAA
>DASYJY010000020.1:0-9918 GCA_035995985.1 Thermoanaerobaculia bacterium
CCAGTCGCCGCGCTTCATCGCCGCGAAGAGTGACGCGGTTCCTGTCCCCTCATTTCCAGCGCTCGTTTCGAACGCCACGTCATCATTCGTCCGCCGGATGAATTGCACCACGCCGCCCATCGCGCCGCTGCCGTAGAGATCGGACGCTCCGCCGCGCACGACTTCGATGCGATCGATAGCCACGCGCGGGACGCGTCCCCAGTAAATCCAGCCGCCGAAGGGATCGTTGAGTGGGATGCCGTCGTCGAGCACGAGCGCGCGCGATGCACCGCTGGCGCCGACGCCGCGAAGCGACACGCCTTGCGACGTCGGATTCGCGCTGCGGCTTCCCGATCGGCGGAAGAGCGTGAAGCCGGGCACCTGGCGCAGCGCGTCGTCGGTGGTCGACGCGGCGGTGGTCTGCATCGCCTCGCGCGAGATCACTACTACGCTTGTAGGCGTATCACCGAGGCGCATCTTCGTCTGCGTCGCCGTCACCACGATCGTTTCCGACGCGGCCGGCGGTGATGTTTGGGGATCGTCGACAAGAACGGCACAAACGGCCAGAAGTGCGAACATCGGCAGCGGGTTACGATAGCGCATGACTTCACGGAAGCTCGCCTTCGCCGTCACGTTTCTCCTCGCCCTCACCGCCGCCGCTCCCGCTCCCAACCACGGCCTCGATCCGGCCGGGATGGACAAGAGCGTGAAGCCGGGCAACGATTTTTACGCGTACGCAAACGGCACGTGGACGAAGAACACGCCCATCCCTCCCGACCGCGCGGTCCTCGGCGTCTTCACGATCCTCGAGGAAAAAGCGAGCGAGCGCACCTCGAAGCTGATTCAGGACGCGGACAAATCGAAGGCGGGCGCCAATTCCGAGGAGCGGAAGATCGGCGACTTCTATGCGGCGTTCATGGATGAGAAATCGATCGAGGCTCGTGGGCTGAAGACGATCCAGCCCGATCTCGATCAGATCGCCGCGATCGGCGACAAGTCCTCGCTCGCGCGCATTCTCGGCAGCCAACTGCGCGCCGACGTCGATGCGCTCAACAACACGAACTTCTACACCGACCGCCTCTTCGGACTTTGGGTATCGCCCGATTTCGATAGTCCCACCCGCAACGTCGGCTATCTCCTCCAGGGCGGCCTCGGACTGCCCGATCGCGAGAACTACCTTCGCAAGGATCCGAAGGACATCGAGCTGCAGACGAAGTACCGCGCGCACATCGCGGCGGTGCTCGGCCTCGCGCATGTCGCGAACTCTGCGGACCGCGCTGCGCAGATCTACGCACTCGAGCACAAAATCGCCGAGACGCATGCCAGCCGTGTCGATTCCGAGGATGTGCATAAGGCGAATAATCCGTGGAAGCTGACGCAGTTTTCGACGAAGGCGCCAGGCCTCGATTGGACGGCGTACTTCAAGGCCGCCGATCTTTCCGCGCAGCCGATGCTGATGGTGTGGCAGCCGTCCGCGGTGACCGGCATCGCCAAACTCACTGGCAGCGAGCCGCTGGCAGTCTGGAAGGATTACCTGACGTTTCACGCGATCGATCGCGCGGCGTATCTGCTGCCGAAAGCGTTCGCGGACGAGCACTTCAAGTTTTACGGGACGACGCTTTCCGGCGCGCCGCAACAACGCGTCCGCTGGAAGCGCGCCGTCGGCGCGGCCGGCGCGGCGCTCGGCGACGCCGTCGGCAAACTGTACGTGAAGCACTACTTCCCGCCCGCGTCGAAAGCCGCCGCGCAGGCGATGGTGAAGAACATCACAGCCGCGTTCGGCCACCGCATCGACAACCTGACATGGATGTCGGCCGCAACGAAGTCGAAAGCGAAGGCGAAACTGAGCACGCTCTATGTCGGCATCGGCTATCCCGAACACTGGCGCGCCTACGACGGTCTCGTGATCAAGCGCGACGACGCCCTCGGCAACGCGATTCGCTCGCAGCTTTTCGACTATCACGCGAGCTTGGCGAAGCTCACGAAACCGGTTGATAAGACCGAATGGTGGATGACGCCGCAGACGGTGAACGCGGTCAACCTGCCGCTGCAGAACGCGCTCAATTTTCCTGCCGCGATTCTCAATCCGCCGTTCTTCGATGGAACCGCGGATCCGGTCGTGAACTACGGCGGCATCGGCACGGTGATCGGCCACGAGATCAGCCACAGCTTCGACGATCAGGGCAGCCAGTTCGACGCCGCGGGGCGCCTGCAGAACTGGTGGACGAAGGAAGACTTCGCGCATTTCAGCGGCGCCGCCGACCGGCTGGCCGCGGAGTTCGATAAGTACGAGCCGCTGCCGGGCATGCATATCAACGGCAAGCTGACGCTGAGCGAAAACATCGCCGACGTGGCCGGCATCTCCGCGTCGTACGGCGGATACCGCCGGGCGTACGGCGGCAAGCCTGCGCCGTCCGCCGATGGCCTCACCGGCGACCAGCGCTTCTTCCTCGCGTTCGCACAGGTGTGGCGCACGAAGTTCCGCCCCGAGGCGCTGCGCAATTCGCTGATGACCAACGGCCACGCGCCGGGCGAGTTCCGCGCCGACACGGTGCGCAACATCGACGAGTGGTACGCGGCCTTCAACGTGAAGCCGGGCGAGAAGCTATACCTGAAACCCGCGGAGCGGGTGCGAGCGTGGTGAGCGAATCGACACGCGACGTTTGATGCCTGCGCCACGATTAAAAGCCTTATCCGCAGATGACGCAGACAGAACGCAGATGGGGGATGGCCATCCCCGTGTCGCAGCGTGACATGCCCGTGTCGCAGTGCGACAACCTCGTGTCGCAGTGCGACAACCCCGTGTCGCAGCGTGACACGCCCCGTGATGCAGCGCGACAAGCCCCGTGTCGCAGCGCGACAAGCCCGCGTCGCGGTGCGACAAGCCTGCGTCGCGGTGCGACATGCCCCGTGTCGCGGTGCGACAAGCCCGCGTCGCAGTGCGACAAGCTCGCGTCGCGGTGCGACATGCCCCGTGTCGTCAGACCGTGCAGCAAGAAAACTTCGCGCCCTCTTGACATTCGTCGCGGCGAGCCGATCGTGCCCTGCACAAATCCGAACCTCGAAAGAGTCGAGGGCTTGGCGGCTAACGCGGTACGAGGATCCTAAACAAGGATTCCGAAGGTCGTACTGAGTGCGGGAGTTGAGCTTGCTCCTCCTGCCGCGGGCAATCGAAGTGTGCGTACACCCCGAATCATCAACAGGAAGAATCGGCGTGTGGCCGAAATCCGAGCCGGTGGCGCGGCACATTTCGCGAAGCTTTGGAGTGCGGTGGCGATCGCACCGTTTTGGCGGGGAGGCGGGAATCACGGCCAATCGCGAGCTCTGATGCTTGCGGGATTCAGCACCGGCGCTCATCGGCCGCGATTCCCCCGCCCTCCCAAAGCGGTTGCTCTGCTACGCGCACTCAAAGTGCTTCGCACGAAAGCTATTTCGAGAGCCGGATGGCGGCGGCGGTTCGGTGCAGTCCTGAGTTGTAGTGTGCTTCTTCCTGCAAACAGCAGTAGACGAGTTTCAGATCGTGGTCGTCGTCGCTTCTTGCAGCGCGTGACGCGAGGTCCGCGACGTCGTCGATGATCGTCGTCGCGAGTGGCGGCCGGCCGATGGCTACGTGCGCGGCGAGCATCGCATTCGCGAGAACATCGAGCGCGGACGGCAGCAGGAACGGCTGCAGAACGCGAACGGCGTGGCACGCAGTGACGAGGTGCAGGGCTGCGAAATCACCGGTGGCGATGAAGATGCGCGCGGCGATCATGGCTAGGTCCCGAAGAGCAATCTGCGCGATGGAAGAGCGGTAGTCCGCAAACGCGGGCATCGCATTTACCCGGCCAAGCCGCGCATCGATGCTGCTACCTTCGATAGGGGCCGCGAAGCGACGGTCGTCCGCGATGGCTGCAAACGCATCAGCAGCGTTGGCGAATCTCTTTTCGGCGGACGCGCCTCGGAGTTCGCTGAATCCGGTCACCCACGATGCTAGTGCCGGCGCGATGTCGACATCGTCGCCGCTGTCGATCGCGTACGCGACGCGGATCGCGCCGTGGAACGCTTCACTCGCCAGTCCGGCGGTCAGATGCGCAACGACGTCGCGAAGCAGCGCGAGCGGTCCGCGAGCCCGCACATCTTCTTCAAACTTTGCAGCGAGTGCGGATTCGTAGCGGCGCTGGCCGAGCGCTTCGCGCCAATCGTCATTCGGCAGCGATTCGCCGGGAGCTTGCAGCCGCAGGCGTTTCGCGTAGAACGATGCGAACGCGCGCAACCGTGCTTCGTCGCCGCCGAGGCGCTCGAGGGCGAGGAGAGCCATCGGCAGGTGGTTGAAAAATCCGGCGCCGTACGTCGTGCTGAATCGCCGCGAATCGGCGATGAGCCAACGGCAGGTGTCGCTGATCATCAATGCGGCAAGGGGATGTTCCAGAAGAAGTTCGAGATCCTCACCAGCAGCGGATCGGGGACCTCGGCTCCCGCTTCGTTCAGACGCTTCACCTCGTCGTTGATCCGCACAAGCTCATTCGCATCGAGCCAGAAGCCGTGGCACGTGGGGCAGTAGTCAAGAATGATGTTGCTCTCGATGTTGAAGTCGACCTTGCGCATCGCGGTGCCGTCGCGCGGACAGGAAACCGCACCGTGATCGTCGTCGTGCTGGTAGTCGTCGAGATCGACGGTTGAGAACTCGAGGTCGCCCGGCGTCGGATCGGTGATGGCGTTCAGCTGGCCGTGCTCCAGAAACATCCCGCTGCATTGCGGGCAGGTCTGGACGTTCGCATGGCCAACCGTTTTCAATTCGAGGGCTGCGGCATCGCGCGGACAGTTCACGGATCCTCCTGAACAACTGGCGCGGAGTATGACGCAAAACAAAACGCCCGAGGCGCGATGCCTCGGGCGTTGTCGAACTGCGAAGGATGCGATTACCGGATGATGCCGATGCTGGCGACGTCGAAGACTCCGCCGTTGATCCACTGTCCGCTCAGTTCCACGTATTCGCCGGGGCGAAGTGCGCCGAGTGAACGGCCGTTGACGTCGGCGGTGATCAGACGGCCGGACGCGTCGTCGCGCAGCCAAACCGTACCGGTGCGGTAGTCAACGCGATTGACCACGCCGCGCACGAAGCCCTGATCGTATCCGCCATACTGGCCCGGCCAGCTCACGGCGTCGGCGTAGATCGAGCCGCCGCGAAAGATGCCGCCGAGGTTGATGGAGACGCCGACGCGAAGGTCGCGGGCGCGATTGCCGAAGGTCGACTGGGGAACCCAGAACGACTGGCCGCGATCGAGTTGCACGCGATATCCGTCGCGCTCGCGGTTGAACGAGCTCACTCTGCCGGTGGCGTTGATGCGCTGATTCTCGCGATAGCCGTTGTTGTTAGACGAGCGGTTGCCGTTGTCCCGCTGATAGCTGCCCTGCGCGTTGTTGCCGTACGTCTGGTTACCGTGGCCGCGCTGATCGCTGCGCTGCGCGTTGTTGCCATAGGTCTGATTGCCGCGCTGCGTGTTCGCCTGCCCGTTGTTGCCGTTCGAGCGATTGCCGTTGTTGCGTTGGCTGCTCGCCTGTCCGTTGCGATCGTTGTTGGTGTTGTTGCGGTTGTTCCAGTCGCCGCGCGACTGCGCGAAGGCCGGCGTTGCCAGAAGAAGGGCGATCGCGCCCGCTCCCGCCGCTTTCGTTGCCCACTGCGTCACTGTCGTTTTCATTTGGTTCTCCTTGTGTTGCACACGGAGAGACAAAGTGCGAGAGGCGCTTCTTTCGCTCAAATCACGAGCTGCATGCGGGTGTCACGAAGTGCGAATTTCGACGATGAAGTGCGTCAGACCTCGCCGCGAAATCGATTGGCGATCCACGCGCGGCGGGCTTGGTCGTCGCGTGCGGAGTAGAGGTACGTCGTCCAGGCCTTCTGCTCGTGGATGACGGCGCCGAGCTCCCAGACGCAGAAGACCGGCTTGTGCCTTCCCTTCGGAAAGAGCGCGAACGGAGTGTCGCCGTCTTTCGCGTACGTGGTTTCCCACAGTTCGTTCGCGTTGCGCCAGGTACGGACGATGAGGAAGAAGAAGGAGTCGCCGCAGAGGTGGAGGATGACGAATCCGAGGTCGCCGTCGATTGCGAGATCGGAATCGTTCCGCAGGAAGCCGCGCGCTTCAGTTTGCACCGCCGCGGCGATCGCCGATTCAGGGCGATGGATGTCGTACCACTTGAGCTGCGCGTCGCCGAGGAGGAGATCGTCGTTCGGGGTGATGAGTTTTGAGTAGTGATGGTAGGAGTCAGGAACGTTGAACATGGCGAAATCATACGTTTTGCAGCGGCCGCGTCCGACGCGGCGAGTCGTGACGTCATCTGCTCAAGACAGGTTTTGGCCCACGAAAATCCCTCACACCGGGTTCTCAGGCTCTGCCGCCGAGGATTGCCCGTGCACGCGTTGGATCAGGCGCCGTGAACCCTTCAGGAACTGCAGAATGTGACGCACCGTTCGATCACGCATCCAGCGGTCGACGGTAGGGTAAGCGAACGCGATCACGGATAGCCCTCCGAACATGAGCGCAAGGATTGGGGAGATCCAGAAAGCGCTCGTGACGAGGATGGTTAGGAACGTTAACACGCCGAGGTTGCGAAAGAAGGACATGTATCGAACGATCGGCGTGAGCGCCGTCATGGACTCACTCGCGAAGGTCATCGCCTCGCCGATATTCTCTTTCAGAGCGTTCAAACGCTCCGTGAACTTCGCCGGCGTTGCATCGCCGTAGCCGAGCGTGAGATTGAGGATCTCTTCCTCCTTAGCGTTGAATTGAGAAGCGATTCGAATGCAGTAATCGGCACGGGCGATGAGGTCATTGAATCGAACCCGGCAAATGATCACCGACAAGAAAAAAGTTGAGCACATCAGAGTGAGAGCCGCGATGGCAGCCAGTAACGTCGCCTCAAATGTGTTCTCGTCCGCGAATTTGGCGGCGACGTGAAGGAGATCTGCCGGAGAGAGTGTGATCAGAGATCGAATGGCATCCCCGAGATCGCGGAACAGCTCCACGACTCCTTTCAACTTTGCTTTGTCAGAAGAGACGATCGTTACGAATGATGAAAATGCAAGGGCTCCGAAAAGTGCGCTCTCCAGCGTGTAGGTGTCGACGCGCTGGGCCATCGATGCTCGCTCGGTTTCGAGGCGGATGATCAGACGGTCGTTGGCATCGTGCCAAATCTCCAGCGAGTTCTCACTCGGTTCTTCTCGATCACTCTTCACGCTCGCGACGTAGAGTATTAAGACGTACATCGCGTACAAAATGGTGACGATGGCGATCGTCAGATAGCGCAACCATGGCGTGTTCACCCTCGTTGCCGAATAGATCTGCGCTAAACCAATGAGGCCCGTGACGAGCATCCACGTGAGAGATGATGGTGTGTCGCGGGGGAAGACCGTGACGCCTGCCGGAATCGCGTGCAGCCTTCGAATCTTCGTGTCTCGCGTAATGCAGACGATGATGAGAATTATCGGAATTCCGGTCAGCTGAATGACCCAGAGCCATGTCGTGCTGATCAGATGAAGACGCCAGAATCCAAGAGCAGTCCAACGCAGCAGAAGGTCGCCGAGAAAAATGACCGGCGTAAAGGCAAGTTCTCGCGGTTTTGGCGCCGCAGGAGCCGTTTGCGGTTCAGTTGTCATACAACATTGGAGTGACGGTGGACCAAGTTTCCCTACCCTCAATCAGCTTCCCACGCGCTCGAGAGCTACCCACGTGAGCGTGTCGCGCGCGAGATCTGCCGTACGCTTTGCGAATGATTCCGCAGACCATCCGCCGTTTCCTCGCCAAGCATAGGACTCGTCAGCTACTGGTGGTGGCCGTATCCGCTGGCGTCGATTCGACTGCGTTGCTTGTCGCGTTGGTGGAGATTGGCGATGTCGCCTTCAGCGCGGCGCACATCAATCACCATCTCCGCGGCGCCGAATCCGACGACGATGAGGCTTACGTTCGTGAGCTTTGCGCGCGATACGACATCCCGCTGCGCGTTGCCGACGGCACACTCGATCCGGATGCCGTCCGGCATCGCGGGATTGAGGCGGCGGCGCGGGAAGTGAGGCATGCGCGGCTGCGAGACATTGCCGGTGACTCGCTGATCGCCACCGCGCACCAGAAAAACGACCAGGCGGAGACGGTGGTGATGCGGATGATGACCGGCGGCGGCATCGCGGCGTTGCGCGGCATTCATCCCGTTCGTGCGGACGGCGTCATCCGGCCTCTGTTGAACGTAACGCGAGCCGAGATCGAGCAGTTTCTGAAGGAGCGCAACATCACGCCGCGATCCGATCGCTCGAATGCCGATCCGCGATTTCTTCGCAATCGCGTTCGCGCGGCGCTGCGCGATGTCGATGCGAGCGTCATCGACAATCTCGCGGCGGTCGCGGATCAGGCGCGGCAGCAGTGGCCGGTGCTGGAGCGCGCCATCGATGCTGCCGAGAACGTCGTGACCACGGATGACGAAACGCGATTCCGTTCGATGCCGGGCGATCCGTGGATTCGTCAGGCGCTGCTGCTGCGTCACATTCGAAGACTCGATCCCGAAGCGCGCGATGTATCCGCGTCCGACCTGGAACGGTTGGCAGCGGCAAACGTGCGGACCTCTGTGACGAAATTGTTGGAGTTGCTCCGCGACGGCGATCAGATCGTTCTGCGCAGGCGCGCGAGCGCGACGCCGCATTTCGAAGTGGAGATCGACGCCGGCAGCGAGGTTTACATCCCCGAAATCGCGACCACGATGCGAATCCGTGCGGCGGCCGGGCAAGCAAACCAGATAATCCAGCTACCAACGGGCGCAAGACCCCATTTCACAGTCCGCAATCGCCGCGACGGCGACCGCTTCCGCCCCCTCGGCATGGCTCACGACAAAAAACTGAAGGATCTCCTCATTGATCGTAAGATTGCCGCAACCTCCCGCGACCGCATCCCGCTTCTCCTCTGGAACGACACGATCGTCTGGGTGGCCGGCGTCGAGGTCTCCGAGCTTTTCAAAGTGACTGGCGAAACCGCCGATCTTTACGAGGTGGCGATTGAGCAAACTCACCAAGGTGTTCGGCGCTCACGAAATTGAACGGCGCGTGGCCGCACTGGCCGCCGAAATCCGCGACGATGCCGGCGACTCCCCTCTCTTCCTCCTCGGCATCCTCAACGGCGCGTCATGCTTCGTGGCCGACCTGCTGCGGCGCATCCCCGGCGAGGCCGGCTACGGCTTCATCGACGTCGTGCGCGACGTCTCTCACACGCAGATCGATTCAACGATGGAGATCGACTTCCTGAGCTGGATCGACATCAGCGGCCGCACCGTCTACGTGGTCAAGGATGTCGTCAGCACCGGCGTGATCGAGACGTATCCCCTGGCCCAGCTCCGTCAGAAGAATCCCGCCAGCCTCAAGCTCGTGGCGCTCATCGACCGCCCCGACGCGCGCACCGTCGACCTGACCGTCGACTTCGTCGCGTTCGAAGGCGCCGAGGGCGCGTATGCGGGCTACGGACTCGAGATCGAAGGCCGGCACGGAAACCTTCCGTATCTCGCACTCGTTAGTTAGCGGGCGCACTGTCATCCTGAGCCGCCGGAGGCGCTGGAGCGCGAAGCGCGGAACGCCGGAAGACGGTCGAAGGACCCCAAGGTGCTTGCATCGTGGAAAAGCCGCCGCCTGCACTTGGCTACCGAGAAGGAGGTCCTTCGACCGTCCTCCGCGACTACGGCTTCGCCTACGTCGCTCCGGCGGCTCAGGATGACAGTGTGCATTTAGAATTTTCAACCGCGCAGGTGCCGTTGTTGACCCCGTTATGCATGGCACGCGCGAAGCATCCGCGTGCACCCTTGGAGGCAATCATTGAATTCGACGGTTAAAACGGCGCTCCTCTGGGTCGTCATCATCGTTCTGGTGTTTCTGCTGTGGAGCCTGTTCAAGACGACCGCGAGCACGACGGAGACGATCGCGTTCAG
>DASYJY010000021.1:0-13508 GCA_035995985.1 Thermoanaerobaculia bacterium
AACGTTCTGCGCTCTGCGTTCGAGCTTTCATTCCGCTGAAGCCGGCTCCGACGTCGGTCCGCCGACCGTATCCAGCGTCTTGTTGATCAGTTCCTTCAGTTCCTTCCCGGGCTTGAAGTACGGAATCTTCTTCGACGGCACTTCGACCTTCTCGCCCGTCTTTGGATTGCGTCCCGTGCGCGACTTGCGGCTGCGGAGGCGGAAGCTGCCGAAGCCGCGCAACTCGATCTTCTGGCCGGAACGGAGGGAATCGACGATCGAATCGAAGACGATGTTGACGATGGTCTCGGCCTGCTTCTTGGTCAGCGAAACCACGCGCGCGACCTCGTCCACGAGCTCCGCTTTGGTCATCACGCCCGCTTTGTCCGCGATCTCTTCTTCGGGTTCCAGGTGATCCAAAGGTGCCTCCTCGCTCATGACGCTCACCACTGAAACAGAAACCGCGGACGGCGCGTGAGGATGCGGCTGATGGCCGTCTCCGTGTCGGAGTCCTCGCTCGTCAGCGCGTCGAAAATCCCGCGTGTGCGCTTCTTCGGATAGATAGTTCCCGGTCTGCCGGAGATTCCGCCAAGCTTGCCGGCGACGCGCACGGCGTCGTCGAGGTTGCCGAGCTCGTCGACTAGTTTCATGCCGAGGGCCTGCTCGCCGGTGAAGACACGGCCGTCGGCGATTTTGCTGACGTCGGACTCGCTCAGCTTCCCTTTCCGTCCCGCGGCAACGGCGCGGACAAACTGCGAATGCAACTGCATGACGATCGCCTGGAAATAGGCGCGCTGGTCGTCGGTGAGATCCTGATACGGTGAGCCTGCTGCTTTCATCGCGCCGCTGGTGATCGTCTCCGGCTTCAGCTTCGCCCAGGCCAGCAGATCCTTCGTTTCCATCCATTGAAGGATCACGCCGATCGAGCCGGTGATCGACCCCGGATTGGCGACGATGCGGTCACAAGCGGAGGCGATGTAGTAGCCGCCCGAGGCAGCGACGCTGTCGAGCGAAGCGATGATCGGCTTGCCGCTGCGCGCGCGGACGTTGCGGATCTCTTCGTAAATTTCCTGCGACGGCGCAATCGCTCCGCCCGGACTGTTGATGCGCATGATGATCGCTTTGACGCTGTCGTTCTTGGCGTAGCGATGCAGCGCGTCGATGGCGTCGCGCGATCCGAGGATCTCGCCGTCGATCGGGATGATGGCTACTTTGTCGCCGAAGACGTCGCCGCGCGAGGTCGTGTCGTTGTTTCCGATCATCGCGATCATGACGCCGAGGAGCGCCATGCCGATGAAGACAATCAGGCAGCCGCTGAACGCGCCGAGAAAGAACACGCCCGCGCGCGATTTGCGCGGCACGGCAACCGGCTCGGCAACGGCCTCACCGGGGGCTGGAACGGGATCGAGTTCCGGCATCGCGATCAGCCTTGCGGCGTGGTCTCCGCGGCGTCGGATTCCGGTTCAGCTTCCGACTCGGCCTGATGCTCTTCGATCGCCGGCGCCGACTCCGCGTGCTGCGCGATCTCGGCCTCGGTCAGCGGCTCGACGTCGCGCGTGGAGAGTCCGATCTTCTTGTCGGTCCAGTCGATCTTGATGACTTTCGTGCGAACGGCCTCGCCGACATGAAACGTTTTGTCGAGCTTCGCCTTGGGATCGCGCGAAATCTCCGAGATGTGCGCAAGCCCTTCCACGCCGTCGGCCACGCGAATGAAGAGGCCGAAGTCGGTGATCTTGGCGATCGAGCCGATCAGCTCATCGCTGACGTTGTGCGACTTCGCGAAGTTGTCCCACTCGTTCGGCAGGAACTCTTTGATCGAGAGCGACAGGCGCTGATTCTCGCCGTCGACGCTGATCACGCGCGCCTGCACGGCGTCGCCCTTCTTCAGCACCTCGTTCGGATGTTTGAGGCGGCGATTCCACGACATGTCGGAGATGTGAATCAATCCGTCGATGCCGTCTTCGACTTCGACGAACGCGCCGAAGTCGGTGAGGTTACGGACCTTGCCGGTGACGACGGCGCCGATCGGATAACGCTCGGCGATGGTGTCCCACGGGTTCTGTTCGAGCGCTTTCAGCGACAGCGAGATGCGCCGGTTCTGGACGTTTACGTCCGTGACGACCGCATCAACCTCGGTGCCCATCGCCAGCAGCTTGGAAGGATTGCGGACTTTCTTGGTCCACGACATTTCGGAGACGTGGATGAGTCCTTCGACGCCTTCTTCGAGCTCGATGAATGCACCGTAATCGGTCAGCGAAACGACGCGGCCATGAACCTTCGATCCGAGCGGATAACGCTGCACGACGTCCGTCCATGGATCCTGGCTCTTCTGTTTGTAGCCGAGCGAAACGCGCTCCGCGGCAGGATCGAATTTGAGGACGACCACTTCGATCTCGTCGCCGACGTTGAAGTATTCGGAGGGATGGTTGACGCGGCCCCACGAAACGTCGGTGATGTGGAGCAGTCCATCGACGCCGCCGAGGTCGACGAAGACGCCGTAGTCGGTGATGTTCTTGACCACGCCGTGCGTGTGCTGCCCTTCCTGAAGCTTGCTGAAGGTGTCGGCCTTCGCCGCGGCCTGTTCGACTTCGACGATGGCGCGGCGCGAGAGGACGACGTTGTTCCGTTTCTTGTCGAACGAAACGATTTTGAACTTGTATTCGTGTCCCCGAAGCGCGTCGAGGTTCTTGACCGGCTTGGTGTCGATCAGCGATCCGGGGAGGAACGCTTTGACGCCGCCGACGTCGACGGCCAGACCGCCTTTGACACGCTCGATGACGCGGCCTGAGATCGGCTCGTCGGCTTTGAACGCGGCCTCGATGCGGTCCCAGACCAGCATCCGCTCCGCTTTTTCGCGCGAGAGAACGATGTAGCCGCTGTTGTTTTCGAGGCGCTCGATGAAGACGTCGAGCTCGTCGCCGGGCTTGACGGTGATCTTGCCGTCGTAACCGGTGACTTCATGGACAGGCAAAACGCCCTCGGACTTGTAGCCGATGTCGATGACGACTTCGGCGCCGAGCACTTTCAGGACACGTCCGCGGATGATGTCGCCCTCGGCGAAGTTCGACATTTTCCGGTCGTACATGTCGAGCAACTCGTCCATGCCGAGGCCTTCGAGGTCGTTGGGCTCCCCCCCTTTTCGGAGCGGTTGATTCAGGTTTTTCGGATCGTCACTCGACGGCATGAAACGGGCTACCTCCTGGAATTTCGGGCGCATACGCCCGCAGGCGCACGTGGCGTAAATTGTTGATACTAGTCGAAATGCGGAGTTTAGTGGCGAGGCTCCGGGGGAGTCAAGGAATTACGGGCGTCAGGCGTTGCGAGAGGCGAGCCGACCCGTTCACGACGCGAGCTTCACGATCCGCTGCACTACTTCCTCGATCGTCAAATCCGAGGTGTCGATGACGGTGTAGGAGTCGTCGTTGGTCAGCGGCGAGTCGGCGCGCGTGGAGTCTTGTTCGTCGCGGGCGATGGTGGCGGCGAGGATGGTCTCGTACGACGCGCCCTCCCCTTTCGCCAGCAACTCGGCGTGGCGGCGGCGGGCGCGGACCTCGGGGCGTGCGGTGAGGAAGAATTTGTAGGGCGTCTCAGGGAAAACTTTCGTCCCGATGTCGCGGCCTTCGAGGACGCCGCCGCTGCGGCGGCCGAGGTCTTGTTGGAGTCGGACCAGGACGCGGCGAACGGCGGGAACGGCGGAGACGTTGCTCGCGGCCATGCTCATCTCCGGTGTGCGGATCATCGACGTCACGTCTTCGCCGTTGAGCAGAACGCGGGCGCGTTCGCCGGGGATGAAGTCGATTCGCGTGCGCGAGGCGAGATCCTCGAGCTTTGTTTCATCGCGCGTGTCGATCCCTTCGCGTGTGGCGGCAAGCGCTAGCGCGCGATACATCGCGCCGGTGTCGATGTGCGGCAGGCCCAGTTCGCGTGCGACGGCCCGGCTGGTCGTCGTTTTGCCGACGCCGGATGGACCGTCGATGGCGATGATCCGAGTCGGCATGAGCGTCTATCGCCGCGCGCTCGTTCGCGACGGACGCGCGCCGGCGCGGCGGACTGCAGGTTTCTTGGAGCCGCTCGATTTTCCTGCGGCAACTTTCGGCCGCGGGGTGGCAGGACGCGGCGATGGCGTCCGGCGCGTCGAACTGCGGGTTGGCGTACGCGTCGCCGCGGAACGCTTGGCAGCTTTCGGACGCGATGCCGCCGGCGTTCGTTTCGCCCCGGCTGCCGGTTTCTTGCGCGACACCGGACGCGCTGCCGTCCGCCGCGGTTTCACCGTCTTCTTCGCCTCCTTCATCGTCTCCAGCATCTTCACTTCCTGCTTCGTCAGCTCGCGCCAGACGCCGGGAGTGAGCTTTGGATCGGATATCGGACCGATAGCGACGCGCCGCAGTTTCGAAACCGGATGACCGACCGCCTGGAACATCTTGCGAATCTGCTGCGTGCGTCCTTCGCGCAGCTTGACCTCGAACCAACTGTTGCCTTCGTCGTCGCGTTTGCCGGTGGTGTGCATCCGCTCGATGTCGCACGGAAGCGTGCGCTTGCCGTCAATGGTGATGCCGCGCCGAAGCTTGTCGACCAGCCGTTCCTCGGGGACGCCGCGCACTTTCACGCTGTACGTTTTCACGGAGCCGTGCGTCGGATGCGAAACCTTGAACGCGAGCTCGCCATCGTTCGTCAACAGCACGAGACCCTCGGAATGGAAGTCGAGACGCCCGACCGGATAGATGCGCTCGCGAATTCCACGCACGAGATCAATGACGGTGCGGCGGCCCTGCGGGTCTTCCACCGTCGTCATCACTTCTTTCGGTTTGTACAGGAGGATGTAGCGGTGCGGCTCGGCTTTGGTGATCAGTTTGCCGTCGACTTTGATGTGATCGCGATCGGGATCGGCGCGCGTTCCGAGCTCTTCGACGACACGCCCATTGAGCGTGACCCGTCCCTCCCGGATCATCGCCTCGGCTTCACGGCGCGACGAAACGCCGGCGTGGGCGATGATCTTTTGCAATCGCTCTTGCATCACTCTGATTGATCGTTGACGACGGCGGATTGTACCTCGTTCGTTCCGGACTGCGCGTCGTCATTGCTCGCAGAATTTTCGGCGACGGCATTGTCATCGCTCAGCTCAGCATTCACGGCGTCGTCGATCTGCTCGCCTTGCGCGAGCGGTACTTCGATGCCTTCGGCGATCGGCGTCGACTCGATGGCTAGCACTAAATCGTCGTTGATCTGCTCGCCGATCAAGTCGCCGAATTCTTCGAGGCGCGGCATGTCGCGAATGTCGTTCAGTCCAAAGTGGACGAGAAACTCGCGCGTGCTGCGATACAGAAACGGACTGCCGACGACGTTCTTGCGGCCGGCGACGCGGATCATGCGCCGCTCGAGCAACGTGCGAATGGTTTGATTCGAATTGACGCCGCGGATCTCAGAAACCTCGGGGGCTGTAATCGGCTGGCGATACGCGACGATGGCCAGCGTCTCGAGCGCGGCGATGGAAAGCCGGTTCTCCCCTTTTTTCGCAAAGTACTTCTTGAGGATGGGATCGTGCTCTGCGCGCGTGGCGAGGCGCCAGCCGCCCGCCGTCTGTTCGAGCATGAATCCGCCGAGGTGATCGTCGAGCGCGCGCTTGATCTCTTCGAGCTGCGCGATGACCGCTTCCCGTCCCTCGTCCGCAAAGGCCTCGGCGAGCTCGTCGAGCTTCACCGGCTCGTTGCTGACGAAAAGGATGGCCTCAAGGGCCGCTCGTAATTCATTCGATTCCATTGGCATTGTGTGTGGTCGCTAACTATTGTCGAAAACTGCAAACTGCGATTCGTCGATCGTCTTCTCCGTGCTGGCGATCAGAATCTCGCCGAAGTTTCCGCTCTGTTTGAGCGAGATGCCGCCGAGGCGGACGAGCTCGAGGGTGGCTAGGAAGATCGCGATCAGTTCGTTGCGGTCGCGGCCTTCGAGGAACCACTGCAGGCGGATCGGCGATTTCTCGTGCAGCTTGTCGTACAGCTCGCGCATCTTGTCCGAAATCTTGTGGACCGTGCGCTTCAGTTGGATCGACTGCGGATGATTCTGTTTGTAGCGATTGAGCGCACCGCGAAACGCATCGATGAGATCGAAGAGTCCGACTTCGCTCATGTCGATCTCGGACGCGTCGGTGCCGGGAATCGGAGTGGCGGGCCGCGGCCAGACGCCCATGCGCAGCACGTCGAGCTCCGCGAATGATTCGGCGACGGCTTTGAATCGCTGGTATTCGAGCAGGCGGTCGACCAGCTCCTGCCGCGGATCCTCGATCGCTTCATCCTCGTCGTGCGGCAGCAACATCTTCGACTTGATGTGGATCAGCAGCGCGGCCATGTAGATGTAGTCGGCGGCGACGTCGAGGCTCAGCTCCTCCATCGCGTCGAGGTAACCGTTGTATTGCGTGGTGATCAGCGCGATGGGGATATCGTAGATGTCGATCTTGTGCTGCTTGATCAGATGCAGCAGCAGATCGAGCGGACCGTGAAACGACGGCAGCGTGACTTTGAGCGCGCCCGAACTTTCATCCTGCTCGTCGGCGGGACGGTCGTCGGCCGGCTGCGTCGTCACTTTTTCTTCGTCGGCCATCGTCGTCATTGCAGCCCGCTGTAATTGATTTTCACCGCGTCGCGCACGAGTTGCATCGTCTCCTGCGCGCGCTCGCGGGCTTTGCGATTTCCGTCACGCAGCACGTCCCAGACGATCGACGGATCGCGATCGATCTCCTCACGCTTCTCGCGGATCGGCCGCAGCGACTCGATCATGATCTCGGCCAGCAGTTTCTTGTCATCGACGCAGCCGATCTCCGCGGCGCGGCACTCACGGTCGACACGCGCGATGGTTTCGTCGTTCGAGAAGAGCTTGTGAAACTGAAAGAGGTTGCAGACGTCCGGCCTGCCCGGATCTTTGCGGCGGATGCGCTCCGGATCGGTGAACATCGTCATGACCAGTTTGCGGATGTCGTCGGCACTGGCCGTCAGCGGAATCGTGTTGCCGTACGACTTCGACATCTTCCGTCCGTCAAGTCCGGGAACCTTCGGCGTCGTCGTCGCCAGCGGCAGCGGCTCGGGAAAGACATCGCCGTAGAAGCGATTGAAACGACGCACAATCTCGCGCGACAGTTCCAGGTGCGATTCCTGGTCCTCGCCGACCGGAACGAAGTTCGCCCTATAGATAATGATGTCTGCGGTCTGCAGCAGCGGGTATCCGAGGAAGCCGTAGGTGTTGAGATCCTTGTCTTCGAGCTGCGCCTGCTGATCCTTGAACGTCGGCACGCGCTCCAGCCACGGCAGCGGCGTGACCATCGACAAAATCAGATGCAGCTCGGCGTGTTCCTTGACCTCAGACTGCACGAAGATGGTCGACCTGGCTGGATCGAGTCCCGCGGCGAGCAGATCGGCAGTCGCTTCGAACGTCGAATTCGTGATGCGCGAGGTGTCGGCGTAGTCGGACGTCAGCGCGTGCCAGTCGGCGATGAAGTAGTAGCAGTCGTACAAATCCTGCAGACGCACCCAGTTCCGGATCGCGCCGAAATAGTTGCCGAGGTGGATGCGGCCGGTTGGGCGGAGGCCGCTGAGGACGTACTGGGGTGTTTGATTCAATGCTGACTCGTGGTTTTGGCGCATTCACCGCGTCAAAAACGCGCGCCGATTTGGACCGCGGAGTGTAGCAGATGTGATTGATGTGCTCGGGCTGAGACGCGCGATCAGCTCAGGGCGACTACCGCGATCATCGCCCCACCGGTAGCCAGGATCGAAGAAGCCACAAAAGTTGCGAAAAGCCTGAGCGTGAGGTTGTCCCAGCCGGTGTTGAGAAATAGATACGGCAGGAGCACGACGAAGATTCCAAGCCATACCGCGATAACAACCGCGTCTCTCCACCGGAAGCGATCTGTCCAGAACGGACTCTTCACCTGTCCTCGTCCGGCAATTCCTTGGTGACTGCGTAGGCTTGGTCAAGAAGGTTGCTCATGCCGCTCATTCTAATCCTTCACAGTCACCGGAACTGGTACTCCGAGGAGCTTCTGCACGATCTTCGTCGCCTTCTGGAGGCCGTCCTTTTCGAGAATTTCGATGGCGAGGTCGCGGGCTTTTTCCATCAGGGTGATGTCGCGGACGACGTTCCCGAAGCGGAAACGCATGGCGCCGGATTGGCGGGTGCCGAGGAGCTCGCCGGCGCCGCGGAGTTTAAGGTCGAGGTCGGCGAGGTCAAAGCCGTTGAGAGTTTTTGCGAACTGCCTGAGGCGATCCTTTTCTTTGTCGGACACGAGGACGCAGTAGGACTGGCGCGTTCCGCGTCCGACGCGGCCGCGGAGCTGGTGGAGTTGCGAGAGGCCGAAACGGTCGGCGTCGATGATCAGCATGAACGAGGCGTTGGCGACGTCGATGCCGACTTCGATGACGGTCGTCGATACGAGGATGTCGATCTCGCCGCGCTTGAAGCGCTGCATCGTCTCCTCTTTTTCGGCGGGCGGCATACGGCCGTGGATCATGGCCACGCGACGATTCGGAAAGCGCATCTTCGTCGCTTCGAAGCCGATCGTGAGCGGTTTGAGGTTCGATTTCTCCGACTCCTCAATGATCGGATAAACGATGTAGGTCTGCGCGCCGGCAGCAACCTCCGTATCGATGAAGTGATAGACGCGCTCGATCTGCTCCGGCGCGCGCACGGCGGTCTTGATCTGCTGGCGCCCGGGCGGAAGCTCGTCGATTACGGAGAGCTCGAGATCGCCGTACATCGCCAGCGCGAGCGAGCGCGGAATCGGCGTGGCGGTCATGACCAGGATGTCAGGCGTGTCGCCCTTTGCGAAGAGGCGCTGGCGTTGCTCGACGCCGAAGCGGTGCTGTTCGTCGACGATAGCCAGGCCGAGCGATTTGAAAACGATGCGGTCTTCGAGCAGCGCGTGCGTACCGATGGCGAGTTGGATGAAGCCATCGCGCAGTCCGGCCAGCAATGTTCGCCGCTCGCCCGGCGTCATCGAGCCGGTCGCTTTGGCGACGACCACGGACTCGTCAAGTAGTTGACGCACTCGCTGATAGTGCTGCTCGGCCAGAATCTGCGTCGGGGCGAGCAGCGCTACCTGATGTCCGTTGCGGATCATGAGGATGGCCGCGATCAGCGCGACGATCGTTTTGCCGCTGCCGACGTCTCCTTCCAGCAACCGGTACATCGGTTTCTCCGATTGCAGGTCGGTGGCGATCTCTTTCAGCACGCGCTTCTGCGCTTTCGTCAGACGGAACGGCAGGATTCGTTTCACCTCGGCGCGCAAGCTGTCATCAACTTTGATCTTGCGCGTTTTCGTCTTCACCTCTTCCGTCGCGCGGCGAACGCGCAGGGCGAGCTGCAGTGTGAAGAACTCCTGCAGGATGATGCGGACGTGGGCGCGGGAGCGGCGAAAAAGAAAGGCGTCGTCGAGCTGCGGCGGGCGGTGAATCTGTTCGAGCGCGGGGGCGAGGTCGATCACGCCGAGGCGTTTGCGGAGCGCGGGAGGGAGCGGATCGTCGAGCGTTGGGAGGGCATTGAGCGCGCCGCCGATGATCTGGCGCAGCGCCTTCGGTGGGATGTTGCCGACTTTCGAATAGATCGGAACGATGGCGCCGTCGGCTTCGTCGTCGCCTTCGAATTTTTCCCAGTCGGCGCTTTCGATCTGGAGCTGGCCGTACGACGAAATCTTCGGCGTGCCGAAAACGGACAGCCGATCGCCGCGCCGAATCTGATCGCCGAGGAAGCCCTGGTTGAACCACACCAGCTTCACGGCTCCGGTGCCGTCTTCGAGGATGACTTCGAAGACTTTCATCCGCTTGAGCCGGGTCGTGTGCAGGTTGGCCGACATGACTTTGCCGCGCAGCAGGATGGGCGTGTCGGTGTGGCGCCCGACATCCGCGATGCGGACGGGATGGCGACGATCTTCGTAGCGGTACGGCAGGTAGTAGACAAGGTCACCGGCGGTGGCGAGGCCGGCGTCCTCGAGTTGCTTCGCGCGGACCGGTCCGGCACCAGGGAGGGCGCGGACGGGCGTGTCGGCGGTGATCGTCACCTCTGTATTGTGCGTGCGGACGCGACTTATCGTCACGTCCGCACGCGAAAAGCGGCTATTTCACCAGGTCTGCTCCCACGAAGACGCGTCCGAACTTCGGCGCATTCTCCCCGAAGTAGATCCATGAACCATCGGAACCGGCGAGCAATCCATTCGGGAGGCTGGCGGTCCCGAACTCTGCGACGCCGCCGGCGGGTGTCACGCGACCGACGTAGTCAGGAGTGATGATCGAGCCGTCGCCATTGTCAGAGAACCAGACATTGCCATCCGCGCCGAGAATCGGAGGATACGGTTGCGCTCCCAGCGTGGCGTACTCCACCGCGGCGTTGCCGTTGATCGTCCCAATGCGGTTGGTGAACTCGGTGAACCATGGGTTGCCGTCGCTGCCAAAAATCACGCCGGCCGGCAACCCGGAAATGTTGTACATCTGCAGTCCGCTGCCATCGTAGTTGATCGAGCCGATCTGGCTGCTGAAGCTCGACGCGAACCATACCTGCGTCCCGAAGATGATGCTGAAGGCGCCATTGCCGCCGATGTCGAACTCGTGCTGGGCACCGTCAGCCGCGATGAAGCCGATGACAAAATCGGTTCCGTACCAGAGATTGCCGGCCCCATCGAATGCCAGGCTGCCGGTGATGGCGTGCGCATTCGTCGTGTATTCGGTAACCTGTCCGTCAGGAGTGACGTGATAGAGCTTCGGACCGAATGCCCCGAACCACGCGCTGTTGTCCGGCGCGGCAAGGATGTCCGCGGTCGTGAGTCCGGCAGCGAACGTATGCAGCGTGTAGTCGATCGTCGAGACCCATCCGCCGCCGGTCGCGCCCTGCTGCTGGGTGAACCAGACGCGGTCGGCGCCGGCCGCGAGGCCCGATGCCCAGCCGACCGTACCGAAGAACTGCGTCACACCGGCCGGAGTGGCGTTTCCGACGCCGCTGCCAGCGGCCGGTCCGGAGCTCGTGAATGTGCCGATGCTGCCGTACCAGACGTTTCCATCGGGCCCGAGCACCACGTCCTGCATCGAACCGGAAGCGGTCGGGACATAGCGAATCGTGCGCGTGGACGGGTCGAAGATTCCGAGAGAGGGCGAGCAGTTGAACCAAATACTCGCGCCATCCGGCCCGATGATTGGCACCGCAACGGGTCCCTCGGCCAGGAACTCCTGCACGGTACCGGGGGTAAGAAGCAGCGGCAGGCGCGGAAAGTTGGGAGTGCCGATGAAGCGAATGACTTCATTGATCCTGCGAGTGACACGTTGAAGCATAACGTCCTCCTTGCTGCGTAGAGTAACGCGGAATGACGTTGTTCCAGCATTCAGGCGAAAAAAGAGAGCACCGCATCGTAGAACGCGGATTGCACGAGGAACCGCTTGTGAAAGCTCTGGCACTACTCTTCGCTCTGGCTGTTGCGCCGCTGTTAGCCGGCGATGAATCGCATTTCGCGCCGCCCGGCGAGATCTCGATCATCGTGTACGAAACCAACGGACACCCGCTGCCCGGCGCGACGGTGACGCTGGAGAACAGCGCTCACAAAGCGGTCAAGATCCTCATTACCTCTGCCGACGGTGCCGCTCAGTTCCAGCATCTCGCCGCGGGCAACTACTACGTGATCGCACAGCTGTCGGGATTCTTCGATCAGATGACCGGTCCGATTCCAGTTGTGGTCGATCCTCCGTCGCTGCGATTGCCCGACAAACTTCGTCTGGTGCTCAATTCCGGACCGGTCTGGATCGACACCGTCATCTCAGTCAAATAGAGCCTTCATCGCGATTAGCCCGATCTTGATCCCGTCGCCATTGTGAATCATGACCGGAGTACCCGTCGGGATGCGCTGCTCGTTGACGTACGTCCCGTTGACCGTCCCTACTTCTTCGAGCATGAAGTACTGGTGGCCGCTACAAATAATTTTCGCGTGGCGGCGGGAGACGGAACGGTTCGCATCTACAGACGTTAGATCGATGTCGGGGAGGATTCCGGTGACGGGATCGGCGCGGCCGATGGTGGTCTCGTCGCCTTTGCTGAAGAAAAATTCGGCGCCGGTGGTGAGGTCGACCAGCCGATGGCGATGATGGACCTCGGCAGGCATGTTCTGCGTGGCGTCGAGGGCGCCGTGCTCACTGTCGACTTCGCGTCCGACCAGACGCTCGAGCAGCGTGTTCGCTTCGCGCAACCGCTTCGAGTATTTGCGGATGATGCGCACCGCAACTTCAGGGTTTTTGCGGAGCATCTCGTCGAAGCGAGCGCCGTTGATGACCAGCGCGCGGACATCGGTGGCGGCGATGGCGTCGGCGGTGCGCGGAACGCTTTCGAGCACGGCCATCTCGCCGAAGAAGTCGCCCTTCTCAAGATGAGAGAGCGCGTGCGACTCGCCGTTGATGTGCTTGACAATGTTCACCTCACCCTCCTGGATGATGAACATCTCGGTGCCGAGCTCTCCCTGCTGGAAGATCACGTCGCCGGCGGCATAGTGTGATGACGAGTCCTTCACCGGATCCTTTCCGCCGGTCGTTTTGAAAACGGTTTTCATGGCTTGACCGCCGGGTGCAACAGGGTGAGCGTGCGGTCTCCGGTGCTGACGCGTACGGCTCCACCAATCGGCATCAGGAGGTTGTTCCCATGATGGCCGAACGGCAGATCGCGTATGACCGGGATATTGCTGGAGGCGAAGAATTCGTGAAGCAGCGCCTCGATTTCGGCGTCGCTGCCGCACCCTTTCAACTTCCCAATGACCACTGCTCGGATTTTTTGCAGTCTACCGGCAAGCCGTAAGTGGGTCAACATGCGGTCGAGGCGATACGGCGACTCTTCGACGTCCTCGAAAAACCAGATGCCGTCGTCGATCCAGAAGTCGTACGGCGTGGTGGTAAGCGCAGTCGTCAACGACAGACAGCCGCCGAAGAGGATGCCTTCCGCTTCCCCTTCGAAGACGACCTGATTCGCATCGAACGAATGCGTAAGCGGCGCGTCACCGGCCAGCATCGACCAGAACCACTGCTCAATGTCGGGGGTCAGGCCTTCGAACCAGTCGAGGTTGACCATCGGTCCGTGAAACGAGGCGACGCCACAGTTGACCGCGATCGCTTGATGAAGCGCGGTGATGTCGCTGAATCCGATGATGGGGCGGGGGTTGGCGGAGATGGCGCCGTAGTCGATGCGGTCGAGAATGCGCATGGCACCGTAGCCGCCGCGGGCGAAGAAGAAGGCGTCGACGTCGTCGGACCTCAAGTAATGGTTCAACTGTTCGAGACGCTCGTCATCGTCGCCGGCAAGATAGCCCCGATGACGATGATCGATGTTGCTGGCGAGGGTGACGCGAAGGCCGCGCGACTCCAACGCCCGCACGCCGGCTTCGATGCGCGGCATCTGGGACGGAGACGAGATGGCGAGCACGACGACGTGCCCGTTGCGCGTGAGTGGCCGCGGAGGAATGAGCATTCGCGGGGACAGTAGCAAAGGCGGTGCTGAGGCGAGCGTGAGAGGAGCGATCGTCA
>DASYJY010000022.1:0-60126 GCA_035995985.1 Thermoanaerobaculia bacterium
TCCAGGGTAAAAAAGCGGCTACCAGTGCGAAGAAAAAGGCAGCCGCGAAGACAGCAGCGCGCCCAAAAAGCAGCAAGAAACCGGCCCCGAAAAAACCCGCCGCCAAGCCGAAACCGGCTTTGAAAAAGAAGGCTGCCAAGCCCGCTCCTGCGAAGAAAAAACCGGCACCTGCGAAGAAAGCCGCGCCTGCGAAGAAACCGACGCCTTCGAAAAAAGCCGCTCCAAAGAAAGCGGCTCCGAAACCTGCAGCGAAAAAAACGTCGCCGAAGACGGCCGCCAAACCGGCGCCGAAAAAAGCGGCCGCGAAACCGCTCGCCAAAGCTGTTGCGAAAGTAGAGAAAGCCGTCGAAGCGAAAGTGAAGTCGGCCGCGAAGACCGTCGCCAAAGCTACCGTCGGAGCGGTGGCCGCCGTCGTCGCCAAAGTCGCTGCGCCCGCCGACGACAAGAAGCGCCGCCGCTCGCGTCCACGCGTCACGTCGAGCGGTCCGGCCACCGCTGCGTGGTTCTCGCAGGGCGACCGTCCGCGTTCCTCGTCGTTCATCCCGGCGCCTCCGCGCGCCGAAGCGCCGTCGCTCGTCGCGGCACCGCCGGCATCGTCGGATCGCCTCGTCGGATCGCATGAGCTGACCGAGTTCGTCGTCCGCACCGTCCCCGTTCGCATCGATATCGAATCGAACGGCGGCCGCATCTACCTGACCATCAATCCGAACGACACGACCCTCAAAATCGGCGAGGGCATCGAGTGGGATTTCCGCTACCTCGGCGGCGCCGACGTGGTCATCGAAGAGATGATCATCGAGTTCGCCAAACCGGCGCCGTTCCCGACCACGATCTTCCGCTCGCGCCGCCCCGGTGCCGCCCGTCCGCATCGCCAGCTCTCCGGCCCTGCGCAGGCAACGGCGTCCGGCAAGACGATCCAGTACACCGTCCGCGCGTTCAACGCCTTCAAGACGGAGATGGCCGTCGCGCAGCCGGTGATGATGGTTTCGTAGACGCGTCGAGGGGACTATTTCGACGCAGTCTTCGCCGGCGCGGGGAGTGCCGCGTATTCGAGCGCAATCGCCGGCGTGCCCACTTCTTTTCCGTCCGCCTCGGCGTGCGGGTAGATGAAGTAGTTGAGCGGCTCTGCGGTCGGCGGCGTCAGGACCAGGTCACGGCCCATCGTGAACTGGACGCGGTCGGGATCGAGGTTGCCGAACAGGTACGCGCGGCGTGTGGCGTCGGTCGACTTCGAGGCTTCGGAGGGATCGACCGGAATCCAGCCTTTGCCGTTGACGTAGAACTCCGCCCAGCAGTGATAGCCGGTGACGGTGCCGTGATCGGAGGCCATCGGAAAGCCGATGACGAAACGCGCCGGAATCCCTTTCGCGCGCGCCATCGACATGAAGAGCGAATGGAAGTCCGTGCAGTTGCCGGCTTTGATATCGCACGCGCGCTCGGTGTCGCCGTGGCCCCAGCCTGGGATGGTTTTGTCGTACTTCATCGTGGCCAAGAGGTAGTCGTAGATCGCGTGGGCCTGTGCAATCGTCGAGGTTTTTCCGGCAGTGACTTCATTCGCCAGTTTCTTCACGCGCGGCGACAGCGTCACGAGCTTGTCCGCTCGCAGCGCGCGGGTGATCTCCGCTTTCGACGCGCGCGTTTCCGCCAACTTCGCTTCCGTCACCTCGGTACGCGTTCCGCGGAATTGGACCTTGACCATGAAATCGCCCGCCGGCGGATTGACGACTCTCGTGTATGCGTAGCGGTCGCCGAATACGCCTTCCGAAGTCTGCGTCCATTTGAGAGGCGAATCGATGCGGACATCGCTGATGGTCTGGCCGCCGCGGCTCACCGGCAGCGGAATCCAAACGGTCATCTTCTTCACGCCCGCTGGGACTTCTTTGATCGTGGCCACGTAGGTCGCTTCGAATGTTTTGTCCGAGGCGACTAACGGCAGGGCGGCAGCAGCGAAGAGGAGAAAAAGGAGCTTGCGCATAGTGCGGCGCAGTCTACCGGACCAAACATTTGCAAGCAGCCTCTTGACAATCGGAGTATTGGACTCCAATGTTTCGTCTCCACGCTTCATCAGGAGCCAAGCCATCATTACCGTAGACCAACTTCCCGACAGCCGCCGGGCCATCCTGCTCGCGCTCAAGCGCCAGGGGCCATCCACGATCGCGCAGCTCGCCTATCAATTGCAGCTCACGGGCGAAGCGGTGCGGCAGCAACTGCTCCAGCTTCAACGCGAAGGATGGATCGAGTCGCGCGTGGCGCGGGGCGACGAACGCGGACGCACCGGCCGGCCGGCGACGCGCTACAACCTCACCGAGGCGGGTGACCATCTCTTCCCGAAGAGCTACGACCTGCTCAACGTCGCCGTCATCGACGCCGTGGCCGAGGAGCTCGGGCCTGACGCGGCCGTGCGCGTGCTGAAGCGCGTTTGCGACGATCGTGTCGCGGTCGAGGGGAAGACCCTGCAGGGGATGCCGCTGGAGAACAAGGTCGAGGCGCTCAAGGGACTCTACGCGTCGGCCGATCCGTACATGACCAGCGAGAAAGTCGAAGATGGATTCCTGCTGGTCGAGCGCAATTGCCCGTTCTTCAACACGGCCATGCGGCGCCCCGCGCTGTGCAGCGTTTCCGTCAATGCGCTCACGCGCCTCCTCGGCGTTCGCGTGGAACGCGATGAGACGTTCCAGGCCGGCGCCGGACGTTGCGTCTTCCACATCTACGCGGATGAGCCGATCGACGCCACCAAGTGGGAGTTCCAGCTGGAGAGCGAGCTGCCCCACCATCCCGCGGACTAGTCCGAACCCTCGGGCCGCACCTGCTGCTGCACGATTTTCTGCAGGCTGCCCGCGGATGAGTCGAACAGCGCGACGGCGCGGATCTGGATGGGCGAACGTCCGCTGTAGTTGCTCGGATCGCTGATGTAGGCCGTGGTCACGAAGTCCGCGGATTGGGCCGTGTGCGGTTCGATGACGATGTTGAACGGCCGGTTCTTGGCCGCGATGACGATGGCTCCGCCGCCGAGTGTGTCAAGGTCGATCCGGCGGAGCGTGATCGGGATATCGGCCTGATTCGTAATGCGGAACTCGAAGTGCGCCGTGACGCCGGAGGCCACCGTCGGGACGTTCGTCAGATCGGAGCGGCTGAGGATGGTGATCTCCGGCTGCGCGATATGCGCCGCGTTTTGGGAGAGTTGGGTTCCGCTGCTGCACGCCGCGGCGATCAGGAGAGCTGTGAAAGTGAAGGCGTTACGCATGACGTCAATCTCCGATTTCAAAAAGGTACGCATGATCGTTGTCTCCGAAAACAGAACGGGGAGCGTTTCCGCCCCCCGTCAGGTTGTCATATCGAATTGGTGAAGTTGTTTCACTTCACGTAATTCAGCATTTCTTTCGCCGTGGCGGCGTCCTTGCCGGTCGGTTCGAGCTCCAGATACTTCTGGAGGTTCGTCTTGGCGTCGGCGTTCTTCTGCGTCCTTACATAGAGCATGCCCAGCTCGTAGTAGGCCGGCGCGAATTTGTCGTTAGCGGCGATGGCGCTTTTCAGGAGCGGCTCCGCTTCGGCGTCCTTGCCGCTGTTGATGAGGTGCGCCGCTTCGTTGAACACCGCCACCGCGTCGGCCGGGAGCTTCTTCCGATACTCGGCAGCCTTGGTCTTGTCGCCTTTCGCCGTGTACGACTGGGCCAGAACGTTGAACATGTCCTGATTGTCCGTGTCGATCTCCAGCACTTTGTTGGCGCGATCGATCGCTTTGTCGTAGTTCTTCGTGCGGAGATAGAGCTTGGCGAGCGCTTCGTAACCGGCGGTGAGATCGGGCTTCGCGGTGACCGCTTCCTCCATCTTCGCGATGGCTTCGGGAAGTTTGTCCTCGTTGGCGAGTGCCGCACCTTCGTTGTACGCGAGCACGCCCGGATTCGGCTTCGCTGCCGCAGCCGGTGAAGCACCGGCAGCAGCGGCCGGGGCGGCGGAACCCGGTTCCAGAGTTACGTCCTTGGTGGTGACCTCACCGAGCTTTGGTTTGATCGTGTACTCGACGGGGGCATAGCCGTCGGCCTTGTACGTGAACTTGTAGCTGAGTGTGCCGTCGAGGATCAGAAATTTGTAGAAGCCGTCCTTGTCTGCCTTGAACTCTTTGTGGACCGTATGACCCGAAACCGCGTCGATGGTGACGACGGCATTCGGAATCGGCTTCGACGTGGCGGCGTCGGTGATCTTTCCCGCCATCCGGCCTTCTTCGCCCGCGAATGCGTTGCCGGCCACAGCCATGATCGCCAACACGGCGAGCGCGAATGTTCTACGCATGTGCATCTCCTGTCTGGTTGATTGTTCGTCGGAAGTTAACGCCTCATCGCAGAGAGCCATTCCGGTGTTATTCAATGCTGAGGTAGGTCTGATCCTTGAGCCCGCGCTCGAATTCCTGAAGCAGCCGCATCCCCTCGTTCGGCCGGACGATGTCCTGCTTGATGGCGAGATCGATCTGCGCCTTCATCCGCTTCTCCATGTCCCGCCAGTCGTACTGCGTCATGGCCAGCACTTCGCCGATCGTGTTCCCCGGGATCTCTTCCTCGATGTAGAAGCCGCTGTCCTCGTCGGCGTCGAGAAAGACGTGGACCTCGTTGACGCGGCCGAAGAGATTGTGGATGTCGCCCATGATGTCCTGGTAGGCGCCGGTGAGGAAGATGCCGAGGTAGTACGGGGCGCCGTCGCGAAGCTCGTGGAGCGGAAGCGTTTCGCGGACGTCGTTGCGGTCGATGTATTTCGAAACCTTGCCGTCGGAATCGCAGGTGATGTCGACCAGCGTCGACTCGAGTTGCGGCCTCTCATTCAGGCGATGGATGGGAACGATCGGAAAGAGCTGGCCAAGCGCCCAGTGATCGAGCAGCGACTGGAAGACGGAGAAGTTGCAGATGTGCTGATCGGCCAGTTCGATGTTGAGCGTGCGCAGATCCTCCGGAACTTCATCCGGATCCATGTGCGTGATGATGCTCTGCAGCTTTTCGGCGATCTCCCAATACAACGTCTCGATGCGCGCTTTGACGTCGAGCGGCAGCAGGCCGAGCTCGAACATCTGCTGCGACTGCTCCTTGATCTGCTGCAGGTCGTGCCACGCTTCGTTGACGTTGTCGGGGCTGAGATCGCGATCGATTTCGAGGATCTCGCGCGTCAGTTTGTGATCGCTGGCGCGGACGACGCGCGGCTCGATCGGCGTCTTCTCGATCGCGCCGAAAGCCTGCACAACCAGCACGGAATGGTGCGCGACGATGGCGCGGCCCGACTCGGAAACGATGTTCGGATGCGGCACCTTCTCGTCATCGCACACGTCCATGACGTTGTAGATGATGTCGCTGGCGTACTCCTCGAGCGTGTAGTTCATCGAGGAGTGGAACTCGGAACGCGAGCCGTCATAGTCGATGGCCAGCCCGCCGCCGACGTCGAGATATTCGAGCGGATGTCCGAGCTTGTGCAGCTTGGCGTAGTACATGGCCGCCTCGCGAACGGCGCGCTTGATGGTGAGGATGTCCGGAATCTGCGAGCCGATGTGGAAATGGAGAAGTTTGAACGCCGACTCCATCTTGGCCTCGCGCAGAATCTCGATCGCTTCGAGGATCTCGGCGGTCGATAAGCCGAACTTGGCGTGCTCGCCACCCGAGGTCGCCCACTTCCCTTTGCCCTTCGACAGCAGCCGGACGCGCATTCCGATCCACGGCTCGACATTCATCTCCGCGGCGATCTTCGTGATCGTGCGGACTTCCGAAAGTTTCTCGGCGATGAGGATGACTTTCTTCCCGAGCTTGCGTCCGAGGAGCGCCATGCGGATGAAGGTGTTGTCCTTGTAGCCGTTGCACACCAGCAGCGCTTCGGGATCGTTGTGAATGGCCAGCCCGGCGAACATCTCCGGCTTCGATCCGACTTCGAGCCCGTAGTTGAACGGCCGGCCGGCATCGAGAATCTCTTCGACGACTTCGCGAAGCTGATTCACTTTGATCGGAAAGACGCCGCGGTAGCTGCCGCGATATTTGTGCTCCGCGATGGCGCCGTTGAAGGCGGCGTTGAGCGTCTCGACGCGGTGCCGCAGCAGATCCTGAAACCGGATCAGCAACGGCGCTTTGAGGTTCAACGCCTGCGCCTCACGAAGCACGTCGATGATGGGAACGGCGATGCCGCCATCCTGCAGCGGAGCGACGGTAAGGTCGCCGGCGGGATTGACGTCGAAGTAGCCGGTTCCCCAGCGGTCGATCATGTACAGCGACGATGAGTCGTCGACGCTCCACGGCGGCTGCTCATCGAACTGTTCCGGCTTCGCTTCCATCAGTTTGGGAAGAATAGAACAAGGAGCGCCCGAGGGTATTGCGACATTCGTCTATCCTGCGGCGTGATCTTCTCAGCCGAGGCTCACCAGCACAGACAGGAGTGTCTGTGCCACATTGATCCCGATCTTCAGTGGCGCGCTGTGTCGGTCTTCTTCACATCGTCCTCGGCTTTCTTGCCGGCTTTCTGCAGACCGGCGCCCGCTTTCTGCGCGACTTGGCCGAGTCCTTCTTTGACACCGCGGCCCAGTTCGACCGAGCCGTTCTTCATCTTCTGCACGGCGTCGGACTTGCCGAGATCGTCGGACGCTTTCTTGATTTGATCGCCCGATTTCGCGGCGTTGTCGTGCGCCTTCTTCGCGGCGTCCGACGTGTCGTTCGTAATGCGATACGTGCCGTCCGGCTGCTTCTCCATGCAGGCGAACGCCAGAAGAACGATCGCGAATGTGGTGAGTCGTTTCATGTGAACCTCCGATTACGGTTCGGAGTAGCAAGCGGCGAGCCGTGTATGCTCTGGCATCCATGAAAAGCGTGATCACCGGCAGCGGGATCGGCATCCCGAAGAACGTCGTCCCGAACGAAAAGCTCGCCCGCATCATGGACACGAGCGACGAGTGGATCCAGACGCGCAGTGGCATCAAGCAACGTCACTACGCAGATCCCGGTCAGTCTTCCTCGGACCTCGGCATGATGGCCGCTGACGCGGCGATGAAAGCGGCCGGACGAACGCACGACGACATCGACGCGCTGATCTTCGCCACGATGACGCCCGACCATTTCTTCCCCGGCAACGGTCCGGTCGTGCAGGCGAAGATGGGCTTTCGCGAGTCGATACCGGCGTTCGATATCCGCCAGCAGTGCTCCGGATTTCTCTACGGTCTCGATCTCGCTGACTCGCTGATCCGCAGCGGAAAGTACGCGCGCATCCTGCTGATCGGCGGTGACGTCCACACGCCGTTCATGCCGTGGCAGAACGGCTGGGATACGACGATTGGCCTGGAAGACCGCGAGGTCACGGCGAAGGAGCGCGAGGACAACACAAAGATTCGCGATCGCGTCGTGCTCTTCGGCGACGGCGCAGGCGCGGTCGTCGTCGAAGCGATCGACGACAATGGCCGCGGATTTCTCGCCTCGAAGCTCTACACGAACGGCTCGAACATCGAGGCGCTCTACACGCGCGGCATCGGTTTCCGCCTCCGTCCGTTCGTGACGCACGAACAGATCGACTCCGGCGACATCATCCCGGACATGGATGGACGCGAAGTTTTCCGCCAGGCGTTGTCGAAGATGCCGGAGTCGGTGCGCGAGGTCTGCGCGGCGTCAGGCGTCAGCGTGTCGGACATCGACGTGCTGCTGATCCATCAAGCGAACCTGCGCATCGTGGAAGGCGTCGCGAAACAGCTCGGCCTCGGACCCGACCGCGTCCCGCACAACATCGAACGCTACGGCAACACGACCGCCGGTACGCTGCCGATCCTCTACCACGAATGCGTCGCCGACGGCCGCATCAAACCCGGCATGCTGGTCTGCTTCACCGCCCTCGGCTCCGGCCTGCACTGGGGCGCCGCGCTGTACCGCGCGTGACGCCGACTATCATTCGCGCGGTGTTCGTCCTCTATGACTTGCTGCTGTACCTCGCGGCGATCGCGGCGTTGCCGTACGTCATCGTCGCCGGCATGGTGCGCGGAAAGTACCTGACGAATTTTCCGGAGCGGATGGGCTTCTACAAAACGGAAGCGGCCGTTCACGATCTGTGGATTCATGCGGTTTCGGTCGGCGAGACGCTGGCGGCGCGGCCGGTGGTCGACGAGATTCTGCGCGAGCGTCCCTCGACGACGATCGTCATCACGACCACGACCATCACGGGCCAGGCGCAGGCGCGCCGGCTCTTTCCATCGGCGACGGTTACGTACTTTCCATTCGACTTTTCCGCGAGCGTGAAGCGCTTCCTGCGCCACCACCGTCCGCGCGTTTTCGCGACGTTGGAAACGGAGATCTGGCCGAATGCAACACGGCTTTCACGCGCGGCCGGTGTGCGAATGCTGCTGGCGAATGGCCGGATCTCCGATCGCTCGTTCCCGCGCTACCATTTTTTTCGCAGGTTCGTCGCGCCGCTTCTGAAGCAGTACGACCGCATCCTGGCGCGCGAAGAGGCGGACCGCGAACGTTTCATCGAGATCGGCGCGCCGGCGAACATCGTCGAGACAAGCGGCAACGTGAAGTTCGACTACCTTCCCGACGATCGCCCGCTGGAAATCGCGCCGCGTCTGCTCTCGCTCATCGCCGACCGGAAGGTCCTGGTTCTCGGCTCGACGATGCAGGAAGAGGACGAGGCGATGATCGGCGAGTTGGAACGATTCATCGCCGCGAAGGACGCTTTCGTCGTCATCGCGCCGCGCAAGCCGGAACGGTTTGACGCCGTCGCGGCGCTGCTGACGGCCGCTCAGATTCGATTCATCCGCCGCAGCGATTGGAGCGACGGACCTGCGGACGTGTTGCTGCTCGACACATTCGGCGAGTTGTCGAAGGTCTACCGCTACGCCACCGCGGCGTTCGTCGGCGGGAGTTTGGTCGCGACGGGTGGTCACAATCCGATCGAGCCGGCAGCGGCGGGAGTGCCGGTCTGCTTCGGACCGCATATGTCGAACTTCCGCGAGATCGCCGCCGTCTTCCTGCGCGATGGCGGCGCGGTCGAGGCGAAGTCCGCGGCCGAGGTCTTCGATTTCGCATCGCGCATGTTCGATGACGACGCAGCGCAGCGCGGCACGAGTGGCCGCGCGCGGGCGACGGTGGAACAGAACCGCGGCGCGTCGGCACGGACGGCGGCGCGCATTCTCGAGTTGCTGACGTGACGCTGCTACTCAAACCATTCGAGTTGCTGTGGCGCGGCGTCAATCGCGTGCGGCGCGCGCTGTACCGGCGCGGCATCCTGAGGAGCAAGCGGCTGCCGCGGCCGGTGATTTCGGTCGGCAACCTCGCCGCCGGCGGCGCCGGAAAGACGCCCGCGGTCATCGCCATCGCCCGCTACCTCGAAAAGCGCGGCTTCCGGGTGGCGGTGCTGACGCGCGGCTACGGACGAGCCGGCAATGAGTCGGGCCTCGTCACGTCGCTCGATGCGGCCCGGTTCGGCGATGAGCCGGTGCTGCTCAAAAGGAAGCTGAAAAATATAGATGTAATTGTTGGATCAAAGCGCCATCAAAATGCTTTAGCGTTTTTAAACTCGAATGAGTGCGACTTATTCATCCTCGACGACGGCTTCCAGCATTTGCAGCTCGCGCGCGACGTCGACGTCGTCATCAATACCCGCAACGGCGTCATGCGCGAGGGCCGCTCCGCGTTGGCCGATGCGGACGTCGTCATTCAACGCCGCCTGCGCCTCGCCGTACCGGAGGAGTTGGCGGGCCGCCGCCTCTTCGCCTTCGCCGGACTGGCCGGCAACCAGCAATTCTTCGCGTCGTTGCGAGAGAACGGACTAAACGTCGCCGGAACAAGAAGCTTTCGAGACCATCATCGCTACACCGCCGCCGACGTCGCCGCGATCAAAGAAGCGGCGCGAGCCGCCAGCGCCGAAGCCATCGTGACCACCGAAAAAGACGCGGTGAAGATTGATGACCGTGACATCATCGCCATCGCCGCGGAGATGATCATCGAGCCCGAAATCCTCGCGTCGATTGCAGAGAAAATCAGTGGATAGGAGGGTGACCTCTCCTCGCATTCGCCGTCGAACTGATCGACTGCTCCACTAACGAATGCCGATAAATCCATGAGCCGCCGCCGCAAGAACGCGCTGTTGCAGCGCGTCGAGTACCTGCTGTATCGCGCTGCCGCGCGCGCCGTCCGCGCCGGCTCTGAAGCGGCATTGCGCCGGTGGGGAACGCGGCTGGGCGCGCTGGCGCGGCACGTCCTGCGCGGGCGCGACCGACTGGCCATGCGCAATCTCGCCGAGACCTTCCCGGCGAAGAGCGAGGCCGAGCGGCGGCGCATCATCGACGAATGCTGGCGCCACTTCGGCCGCGAGGCGCTGGAGACCATTCGCATGCAGCACATCCCGATCGACGAGATTTTCTCGCATTGTGTCTTCGTCAATCCGGAAGTGCTGCACGACGCGATCGCGCTCGGCCGCGGAGTCCTGATCCTCAGCGCGCATTACGGCGGCTGGGAGATCTCGGGGATGGCGGTGATGGCCTACGTGAAGGGCGTCACCACGGTGGCGCGGCCGCTCGACAACGATCTCCTCGAGCGAGACGTGGCAGCCATCCGCGCCAGAACCGGCGTCGAAGTCGTCGATAGAAAAGGGGCCGCGCGTCCGCTGCTCAAAGCACTGCAGAAAGGCGGCGTGGTCATCCTCCTTCCCGACCAGGCCGTGCAGCCGCGCGAAGGCATCCTCGTCCCGTTTCTCGGCCGTCCGGCGTGGACCACTGACGCCCCTGCAAAAATGGCTTTGCGGCAGGAGTCAGCGATTGTGATCGGTTTTTGCATTCCGAACAAAACCGGGCACCGACTGGAGTTTGAGGACCCGATCCGGATCGATCAACTGAGTAGCGACGAGAAGAACGCCGAAGCGCTCACCACGCGCATCAACGACGTCATTTCCCGCCGTATCGCAGCTCGCCCGGAGTTATGGTTGTGGATGCACGACCGCTGGAAGGGGAACGCGCCGGGTGAAATCGAAAGCGAAACATCAGATGGCCAGTGAGACGGTCGTAGTCGGTCTCAATTGGGTCGGGGACAACGTCCTCGCACTTCCCACTTACCGCGCGCTTTACCATCGCTTCCGCAGCGAAGGCGGTATCACCGTGGCCGCGCCGGAACACATCGCCTCCCTCCTCGCCTCGGCGGGCATCTTCCGCAACGTGATTCCGTGGAACGGCGATACGCGTGAACGCATCCGCATGCTGAAGGCAGGACGCTTCCGCCGCGCCGTGATCCTTCCGAACTCGTTCCGCGCGGCGATGGTCGCCTTTGCGGCCGGCATCGGCGAACGTTGGGGCTACTCGACGGACGCGCGCGGAATGCTGCTCACGCACGGGGTCCGTCGCGATTCGTCGCGCGGCCATCAGCTCGACGACTACTCGATGCTCCTCGCCGCGATGAATGCGCCGCGCGTCGTCGATGAGATTCCGACCATGACCATTCCGCTGCACGTGCGCGAGCGCGCCGGGCGGCTGATGCGCGACGCCGGCGTTCGCCTCGACGAGCCGCTCTTCGGCTTGCATGCGGGCGGACTTTACGGCCGCGCCAAACATTGGGGCGATCAGCGCTACGGCGAGCTGGCCCAGCGCCTTCGCGCTGCCGGCTTCTCGGTCGTGCTGCTCACCAGTCCCGGCGAACGGCATCAGGCCGAGGCGATTTCGGCGTCGACGAGCGGCCTGCCGATCATCGGCGACGACGGCGACGTCCTGCATCTCGCCGCCGCGATCTCGCATTGCTCCGTCGTCGTCACGAACGATAGCGGTCCGCTCCATCTCGCTACCGCTCTCGCCATCCCCTCGGTCTCGATCTTCGGCCCGACCGATCCCGATCGCACGGTCATTCCCGGTGCGTCGCGCGTGGTCCGCAAACCGTTCGCCTGCCAGCCCTGCTACAAACGCGAGTGCCCGCTCATGCACCACGGCTGCATGAACGAGATCTCCGTCGACGACGTCTTCGCGGCCTCGGTGGGACTCTTCAACGAGATCGAAGGGAAGCTCGAATCGGACGGCGCGGGCGCGGTGGCGTTCGGGACGGAGTAAGCGCAACCTATAATCGCGCGATGCCTGTCGACGACGAGGGGCGGCTGTACAAGATCGGCGAAGTCTGCAAGATGGCCGAGGTGCAGCCGTACGTGCTCCGTTATTGGGAGACAGAGTTTCCGCCGCTGGCGCCGAACAAAAGCGGCGGCGGCCAGCGCCTCTACACGCGCCACGAAATCGACATCATCCTGCGCATCAAACGGCTCCTCTACTCCGAGGGCTTCACGATCGCTGGCGCGAAGAAGAAGCTGGATATCGAGATGTCCGCTCCACCCGCCGAGGTTGCGGCGCCGATCGTCGCCGGCGCTCCGCCGAAGGATGTGTCGAAAGCGCTCGGCGATGTGAAGAGGGAGCTGAGCGCGATTCTCGAACTGCTCGACTCGTGACACGACCAATGTGGCACAGACCCTCTTGTCTGTGCTGGTGAGGCTCGCGAGATCTGACTTGCAAGAGCACAGACAAGAGTGTCTGTCTGTGCCACACCTACGTTGACGGTGTCGCCGGCTCCGGACTTGGATTCGTCGCGCCGGGCGGTGTATCGCTGCCCTGCTTTTCCGGAACTTTGAAGCCGAGGTAGGTGCCGGAGCTGATGCCCATCAGGCCGAGAAGAGTCGCGCTGAACTCGGGCATCTCCAGGCTCTTGTAAACCGATCCGATAAAGATCACGCCGAGAACGATCGTCCAGACGAACATCTGGAATCGGTGCAGGCTCACGCCGGTCGGATCGCTCATCACGTCATTGAGAAAGCCTTGCGATTTTCCGCCCGGCTCGTCCGGTTTCGGGGCGGTCTTGTTCTTGTCGATCAGGGCTGCGCCCAGCGCTGTCGCCGCGCCGATGCCGATCAGTCCGAGTACGGAGTCGGTGATCGTATCCAGCTCGTCGGTGATCAGCCACATGAAGACATAGGCGGCGATGACGAGAAAAAACCAGAACGACATCTGAAAAAGAGAAAGCGAGTACGGCCGCTCGTTCGGCACCGGGTGCGTTCCGCTGCGCACGAGGCTCGTCTTCCGGCAGAGGTGGATGAAGATAGCCAGAGACAGTGTGAAAAGGGCAAGGAAGGTGAGGAATTGAGGGCGCGGGATGACTTCGAGATCGAACGTGGCGATACTGGAGACCGAGACGTGAGCGTCGGAACCGACGCTCACGCTGATGTTGTGTGTGTAACCCTTCGGACTGCCGAGGAGCGTGTGCCATGCATCCTCGTCATCTTTCGTCCGCAGAAGGCGATAGCGGACGTGGCCTAAAACTGTATCGCACGACTCCGGCTTGTCTCCCTTGATCGGCATCCCGTCCAGGAAGAGGATGATGCCCTGGCAGTTGCCGTTCACGTTCTTCAGGAGGGTCTTGAAATTCTGGACGTGGATGGAAAGCCGGTCGTCGAGACCGGCCACGTGCGGCGCTTCCTTGAAGTAGGAGTGCGCATAGATGACGTAGGGCGGCCCGCCATTGTCCGGCAGATCCTTCGGCGCATCGGCCGGCTCCCACTGTTGCGCGAGCACCGCCGTGGCCATGAAGAGGGAGAGAACAGCGCCGATCATCGATCGCATACACACCTCGTTTCTGCCGGATTTGTGGACCGCGGGGATTTTACGGCAAACGTCACACGTCCGCTTCAACGGCGCCGAACGAAGGTCGTAGCCTCGAGCGCATGAAACGCACACTTTCGCTTCTCGCTCTCGTTGTTGTCGCTGCCTGTACGTCGGACATGGATGATCGCGATCGCCGATCGCCGCAGGGCTATCCCGGCGGTGGTGAACGTGAACGCGGTGGTTTCGCGCGCGCGCGTGCCGAGGGCGCAGGCGACGGTCTGGAGTTGATGCCGCCGTCCGACTGGTGGCGCGATCCGCGGATCAGCGTCGCCGTCAACGTCACGCCCGATCAGGTTTCGTCGCTCGATCGCATCAGCAGCGAACAAAGCGGTGAGATCGCGAAGCTCGATCGCGACAGCATGGTGGCCACGCGCGACCTGCGCCAGACGGTCGAATCGAATCAGCCGTCCGCCTCCGACATCACCGGAGCCGGCCAGCGCCTGCGCGGCATCCGCGACGCGCTCTTCGATCGCCGCGTCCAACTCCTCGCCGCCGAGCGAACGATCCTCACGCAGCAACAGTGGACCGCTCTGCAGGACGCGATGGCCGCCTCACGCACTCGCGACACCGACCGTCCCAATCGCGGCTACGGAGGCCGCGGCGGACGGGGCGGCATGGGCGGGCGGGGACGGTTTCCGGGGTAGGGAAACGGTTTCACGCGGAGCACGCGGGGAGGCGGAGAGGAAGAGGTTTTCTCCGCCTCTCCGCGTGCTCCGCGTGAATCGTTCCTCCTTCGGTGGCGAACCTACTTCCCCATCTGCTTCAGGATCGCGTCCATCTCGTCCATCACGCGATTCATCTTCTTCATCGTCAGGTCGAGCGGCTCGGACGTGGTCATGTCCACGCCCGCGTCCTTCAGCAGATCGATCGGATACTTCGATCCGCCCGCGGAGAGAAACGCAAGGTAACGCTTCGTCGCGTTTGCATCGCCGGACATCACCTTCTCCGACAACGCCGCGGACGCCGTCGCCGACGTCGCGTATTGATAAACGTAGAACGTCCGGTAAAAGTGCGGGATGTACGCCCACTCGTGCTTCACCACGTCGTCGACCTTGCACACGCCTTTGTCGTCGCCGTAGTAACGCTTGACGATGTCGAGATACATAGTGTCGAACGAATCGCCGGTCAGCGGCTCGCCCTTCTCCGCCGCCTGATGTATGCGCAATTCGAACTCCGCGAACTGCGTCTGGCGGAAGACGGTTCCCTTCATCCCTTCCAGATAGTTGCCGAGGAGCGAGAGCCGAGTAGCCGGATCTTTAATCTGTTTGAGCATGTAGTCGTTCAGCAGTGCTTCATTGAACGTCGACGCCACCTCGGCCACAAAAATCGGATAGCCGGCAGTCGGATACGGCTGCGTCTTATTCGAGAAGTAGCTCTGCATCGTGTGCCCGAGCTCGTGCGCGACGGTGCTCATGTCGTCGTAGCGGCCGTTGTAGTTGATGAGCATGAACGGATGCACGTCGTACGCGCCGCCGTTCGAATACGCGCCCGTACGCTTCCCCGCATTCGGATAGAGGTCGATCCAGCGGTCGTTGAATGCGTGTTCGATGACGCTCGCGTACCCGGTGCCGAGCGGCGCGACGGCGCCGAGGATGTTCTTCTTCGCCTCGTCGAGCGAGTACTCCAGCTTCGTATTCGCCACGAGCGGCGCGTAGAGATCGTAGTAGTGCAGATCGCTGAGACCGAGCATCCGCTTGCGCAGGTTCAGGTAGCGATGGAAGGTCGGCAGGTTCGCGTTCACGCCGTCGATCAGCTTCGTGTACACCGAGGTCGGGATCGTGTCCGGCTCGAGCGCGGCGTCGAGCATGGTCGGATACTTCCGCGCCCGCATGTAGAACAAATCCTTCTGGATCTCCGCATTCAGAGCCGTTCCGATCGTGCCGCGGTAGTCGCCGAGGGCGCCGAAGAACGCGTCGAACACTTTCTTGCGATCCTCGCGATTCGGCAGCGAACGCGAAACGGAGAACGTGGCCAGATCGAGCTTGCGCGTAGTGCCGTCGGCCAGCGTGATGGTGGGGAAAGGGAAATCGGCGTTCGTGAAGACGCCGTAGACATCGCCCGGCGCGGACGACATCAGCCCGGCGTCGGCAATGATCTTCTCCTCCGGCTCCGACAACGTGTGCGACTGACGGTGCAGAAGATCGTGCAAGTAAAACGTGTACGGAGCGAGCTTCGGTTCTTTGGCGATGTAGGCATCGATCGTGGCGCGATCGATCTTCAGAATCTCCGGCTCAACGAACGCCGTGTCCGCGCCGAACGATGACCCGAGCTGATCCATCTCCTGCTTCATGGCGCGGCACTTCGCCACGCGCGTGTCCTGATCGGCGACGAGGCCCGTGTAAATGTAGACGCGCGAGAACTCTTTATTGAGATCGCTGAGCAGCCCGAGCGCCGACGCAAGCTGTTGCGGCGACTGACCGAGCGTCCCTTTGTATTTATTCACCTCGGGGATGCGCGCCACGAGCTTGTCCTTGGCCGCGCGCCACGCCTCGGCGCTCGGATACAAATCCGCGAGCCGCCACTTCGACTGCTCCGGAATGTCCGCGCGCTCCTTCGACTGCGCAAAGCCCGTCGTCGACGCCAGCGCGACAACGACTACCGCCACTACCACTCGCACCATCCGCATGAACACACCTCGATCGTGATTTGTCGGTGGTGCTACGGACGATTCGTCCTCGGGTTTCTTACTTCGCCGTCGCGATGAACCACTGGTTCTCGAACGGATCGATCACCCACGCTCCCCGTTCGCCATACGGCTTGTCGGCTGGCGGCTCGACGGAAGTAGCCCCAGCGCGAAGCGCGCGCTCGTAGACGGCGTCGACGTCCGAGACGAAGAGGTGAATCGCGGCCGGCATCGGCTGCGACTCGCCATGCGCTTCGCCGAGCTCAATCAGCGAGTCGCCGATGCGCACCGCCGCATGCGCGACTTCGCGATCCGGCATATCCGTGCTGTGCGCGACGGTCCCGCCGAACGCGTTCTCGATGAACGCGATCATCTTTCGCGCGCCGCGCACATGCAGGAACGGCGTCACGGTGTGATAGCCCTCGGGACGCGGACCGACGCCCGGCTGTTTCTGCGGCTTGCTTCCGCCGCCACCGAAGCGCTGCATCAACTCCTCCTCGGTGACCTCTTCCTGATGCGTAGCCAGGTACCAGGCGTTGCCCCAGCGATCCTTCACGCCTCCTTCGCGATCGCCGTACGCCTGATCGGTGATCGGCAGCGTCGATGTCGCGCCCGCGGCGAGCGCGCGTTCGTACGCGCCCTCAACGTCATCGAGATAGATGTGCAACGCCATCGTCTTGGGTCCGGACTCCGGTTCCCCCATCTCGATGAGCGAATCACCCACGCGCATCGCCGCATGCATCACCCGCCCCTCGGCATCGGGATAGCGTCCAAGCAGTTCGGCGCCGAGCGTCTCCTGCAGAAACGCGATCATCGCATCGGCATCGGGCACCAGCAGATACGGCCGGATCGACGGGAACTCGGTTGTCGTCATCTCATCCTCCATCGGCGGAACCAGCTCCGCCAGCAGCTTCGATTTGAATGCGGGATCGGGCATCGCGCGCAGGTCGTCCGCCGCCATCAGCAGCGTGGCCAGCTCCGGCTCGGCCAGCGCGAGGCCGTCGCCACGGTCGGCCAGGATGGTCTCGATCGCATCGTCGAGCCGTTCGATCAGATCGCGCTCAGCCATGATTCGTACCCATTCGCGCCCGCAGCGTCTGCAGGCCTCTCCATTGAAGTTGTTTGACCGCCCCCTCGCTCCGTCCGATCGCCGACGCGATCTCCCGGATGCTGCGCTCCTCAGCGAAGCGCATCACCAGCACCCGCCGCTGTTCGGCGGGAAGGCGATCGACGAAGCGATACAGCGACGCGCGCCGCTCGACGTCTTCGATCTCACGCGGCGGTACGGTTACCTCGGCCTCGGTTCTCTGCTCACGCGCCGATTTCGCGAAGTGATCGGCGATCGCATTCGCCGCAATCCGATACAACCACGCCGCGAACGGCAGTCCGCGCCACTCGAATCGCCCCACGTTCGCAAGCGCCTGATGAAACACCTCGGACGTAATGTCCTGAGCGACTGTTCGATCGTTCACGCGCCGGATCACGAACGCCCAGACACGCCCGAAGTTCTCCTCGTACAACTCCGCGAACCGCTTCGGGTCGTTCTGCGCCGCCTCGATCAGCAGCCGCTCGCGTTCTTCGATTGCGCGATCCATGAATCGCGCATTAAACCGCCGAGGAGGCGAAAAGTTACGGTGGATAATCGAGGCCCGATGAAATCGCTGAAGTGGATCGACTCACCGCTGGCGCCAGCCATCGTGATCGCGATCTGCTACATCGCCTTTTTCCTTCGATTGCTGGAGACGCGCAAGGGCGACGTCTCGCTCTTCGTCATCGCCGGCGGAGACAACGTCGATGCGTCGAAGACGCCGCCAGGGCTGACGGTGATTCCGAAGATCGGCGGCTATGACGGCATCTGGTTCTACCGCCTGGCCATCAATCCGTTCACCCGCGTGCAGGCGGCGCATGGCATTCGGATCGACAACCCACCCTACCGGCAGCAGCGCATCGGTTATCCGTTCATCGTCTGGATGTTGTCGCTGGGCCGCGTCACCTGGATTCCGTGGCTTCTCGTGATCGTCAACATCATCGCGGCCGCGGCGATGGCCGCCTTCGCCGGAGCCTTCGCCAAGAAATTCGGACTGCATGCGCTGTGGGGCGTCATCGTGCCGCTCTATCCCGGCTTCGTGCTGACGTTCTCGCGCGATCTCTCCGAGATCGTCGCCGCGGCATTCGCGACGGGCGCAATCTGGGCCGCCGCCTCGCGCCGCAACATAGTGGCGGCGCTGCTGCTGACGGCCGCGGTGCTGACGCGCGAAACGACGCTGCTGCTTGCCGCAGCACTGGCCGCGGTGTGGCTCATCGATCGGATCCTGCGCCGCGAACGTCGCGTCGGGGCGATCACGTTCTCGCTGCCCATCGCTGTCTACGCGTTCTGGCAGATCGTGCTCGCCATGCAATGGGGCGTGACACCACTGCGCGCCGGCGCGCCGGACAGGGCGCTGCCGTTCGTCGAATACGCGCGATTCCTGGCGGCGGCGTCCTTTCGGCGCAATCAGCAGGAGCGTCATTACTTTCTCGAGAGTTTTTTCCTCGCCGCGGTCAGCATCACGATCGTGCTGGTCTGGCGGCGGTCGCGCGCGCCGCTGGAGTGGCGCCTGGCCTGGCTCGGCTATCTGGCCTTGTTCGCGATTCTCCCGCACACGATCTGGCTGGAAGACTTCGGCTTCCTGCGCATCTTCGCCGACGTTTTCCTCGTGAGCGCCGCGCTGATCATCCCGTCGAACGCTTCCGCGCGTTGGTTCACGCTGCTGACGACCGCCGGCCTCTGGTACTACCTGGCCAAGGATCTCGTCCGCCTCGGTTGAACGCTACTTCGCGTAGTGGTCCGCGCCGAGGAAGTGGAGCGAGACGTACTGCTCATCTCCCACGACCCAACTGTCATGCGGGACTGCCGGAATGCAGAAGATGTCTCCGGCGTGCATTTCGATGACTTCGCGATCGTCGAAGGCGGCAGTCGCGGTTCCGCTGAGAACGAGGCCAACATGTCCGACGTCGCAGCGAGCGGCGCCGACGGACGGACCTACATGCTCGCTCCATCGCCAGCCCGGCTCGTACGTGGCGCGGCCGATGGTCATGCCGCCGATGTGTACGACCTCGAATTTGCCCTTGACGAGCATGCGCGTCTCATCGGGATGGTCGAAGCGTTTGAGGATGACCGAGATCTCTTCAGCTGTCATGTGATGCCGGCCGGCTACCGGTACTGTTCTTTGAGAGCCTCGAGCTCGGCCCCGGCCTTGCGAAGGATGCTGACGACCTTGTGGACTTCGGTGCCGTACAGCTTCAGCTCCGCATCGCAGTCGGACATCGAGTAGAGCGCTTCGTCCTTTTCGAGGCGTTCGCGCTCGAAGCGCAACCGCTCGGTCAGCTCCTCGATCTCGGAGATGAGGATGAAGTTGAGGTCCTTCTCGCCGAGGTAGCGTTTGCATTGCGGGCAGTAGATGGAGCGGTCCTCGACGTTTTCGACGAGCTCAAAAACAAACTGCCGCTGGCACTGCGGACACTCAAAAACCTCGGGTAACACGTCTTCATCCTCGCCCGGCGATTGTCGCACGAATCCCGGAATGAGGATGTTGACCCTGGCGTTTCCCGCCGTGTAGCATCCACCGCCCGCCATCACTGGGAGATCGTTCAATGGTAGGACAAGCGGCTCTGAACCGCTCAATCGGGGTTCGACTCCCTGTCTCCCAGCCAGTTTCCTGAGCCTGCTCCGGCATCCCCTGAAGAGACAGACAGGCCGCTCGACAGCCTAAGCGAGTTGCCGATCGAAAACCGATCGCGCGACGTCAGGCTTGCTCGCCGATTTTCGTGAATAAGCATTTCGCCAATTCGACGCCCCTGCCAGGCAATTCTTGTTCATGGGTAGGGAAGCGGGCTCAGGCAACACTCCTTCCATGAGCGGGAGTTCACCATGAAAAGCGTTCATTTTGGTTTCGGATTGTCCTTTTGCGCCGGTACGGCACCTTCAGTCGGTTTGAACAGCCGAGGAAACGTGGTGGTCGTGCATGAGGCCGCAGGCGGGGAGAAGCGTTATCACGTCGGGCATTTGAGTCAGGCCACCATCCGATGGGGTACGTGCAAACCTGCCGGGTCAGGGGAAACGCCCCGCGTCGCGCTCAACAACAATGACATCGCCGTCGAAGTGCACAGGAACGCAACACACAGGACGCTGTATTGCCGTGTCGGCCGAATCGGCAGCGACGACGTGACGTGGCCCCATGCGCGCAGTTATGCCGACGGCAGCAATCGCTCAAGGCCTGCCGTGGCCTTGAACGACGCGGGTGTCGTGGTCGAGGAACACGAGGTGCACGAGGGCAAAAAAGTATGGCTCTACCACGCCGTCGGGCAGGTGAAGGAATCCGGCCGCGAGCTTTACGTCGAATGGTTCGAACGCATCCGAGGCGCCGAGGCCGCAATGCCGGCGATCACCATCAACAATAGCGGCACCGTTGTCGAAGTTCACAGGTACCCCTATGGGAGCAAGGACAGGAGACTGTTTTACACAATCGGCCGCGTCAACGCGAAGAAGATCGACTTCGAACCGCGCAAAGAGATCGTGTTGCCCAATGGCGTGAACGCCAACGGGTACTACCCGTCGGTAGCCATCACCGATGACGGACTGGTCATCGTCGTTCTCCGGGACCGCACCAGGGTGCAGGTCCTCGAGTTGATCGGCGAGGCCGGCGCCGACGCGAAAAGCATCACCTGGAAGCGCTGGTGGTACTACGACGAAGGCACGCAACCCTCGGTGGCCGCGGCCGGAACAATGGCGGTCGAAGTACACCAGCACGAGAGGCACCCGGAGCTACGCTTCTCCACCTCCATCATCACCGACCGCGCCTCGTGGATGCAGGACCGCCTCGACACCTTGGGGCGGAAGCGTCTCCGCGAACTGGTCCTCCCCGCCTCGCACGATGCCGGCATGTACAGGGGCAACATCCCCGGCTTGGCCCGCAATCAGAAGCTGTCGATCTACGAACAGCTCCACTACGGCGTTCGCTACTTCGAGCTGCGGCCGATGTGGGGAGTCCTCGGAAAAGGTCCCTGGCTGATCCATCACGGAGGAATCCCCGGGCCTTCGCTGCAGACGGTGTTGAACGACGTCAAACAGTTCGCCGCCCAGGGGCATCGGGAGTTGGTCATCCTGAAGTTCTCCCACTTCAAATACGTCGACAACGACCACTACAGGAGGTTTGTCGCACAGATTGAAAATACAATCGGCGACTGGCTCGTCAAAAAGAATCGGATCCCGCAGAACAAGCGTCTCGCCGAAATCACTTTGAACGAGTACGTCAAACCTCCTCTCCCCCCCTCCTCTCCCGGCCCGGCCATTCTGGTCGTTATCGAAATGAACCTGGCGATCGATTATCGGAGGGACGGCATCTGGGTTTACCGGGAATGGCAGGAGGCGGACAACGGCGACCTATGCGTCTTCGATCGATATTCAAACACGGAAGACTTCGCCAAGATGCGGAAGGATCAATTCGTCGATAAATTTGCGGACTACGACGGCATGATGAAGAACGGCAAACTGCCATGCGACCTCTTCCTGCTGTCGTGGACGTTGACTCCCCAGACGGTGCAAGAGGTCGCAGTCGCTCCCATCTTCCCTGGTCTTCCGTTCGGCAACAAGTCTGTCAGGCTAGAGATCACCCCCTGGCTGCTCGCGAGACGCTCTAACCCACAGCTTGGCCACGATATCCACCTGGGGGGTCCGAAACCCGCTTTGCCACCCCCTGACATCCCAAACGGGCACGACAAGATCATCAACTTGCTCTTCGTAGACTATGTGGAAAGTTCACGCGTGACGGACGTCGCTCTGTTTCTCAACGGCGAGCGCGCGACAGCAGCAGACGAGGCAAAACCGCCGCGAAAAGCCAAAGCAGCGGCACTGCGACGAACTAAGTAGCGCGGAGTAGCGCCGGCAGTGCGAGGAGGTAACCATGTGCAAGACCATCAAGCAGCGCGTGAAGTTCAAGGCCGATCCGGAGACCGTTTACGATCTCCTGGCCGACTCGCGCAAGCACGCCGCGGTCACTGGCAGGCAGGCGACCATCAGCAGGAAGGTGGGCGGGACGTTCTCGCTTGGTGAGAATGACGGTGAGAGCGATGTCACCGGGATCAACGTCGATCTCGTCCCGGGACGGCGTATCGTTCAAGCTTGGCGCCACCGCCGATTCCCCGAGGGCGTCTTTTCGATGGCTGCGGTGACACTGACGCCGACGGCTGACGGTGGGACGGATCTCGTGCTGGTGCACCGCGGTGTTCCGAAAGAGCTGATCCCTGAGACCGAACAGGCTTGGCGCGATCAGTACTGGTCGAGGATCAAGGCCTACCTCGATCGCCAGGCCGGATAGTGACCGCGCTAGCCGCGCCGCGCTGCCTCGATCGTGGCGACGTCGATTTTCTTCATCGGCATCATCGCGGCGAACGCACGCTTTGCCTCATCGCCACCAGCTGCAAGCGCTTCGGTCAGCGCGCGCGGGGTGATCTGCCACGATAGACCCCAGCGGTCCTTGCACCAACCACACTGGCTTTCCTCTCCTCCGTTGCTGACGATCGCGTTCCAGTAGCGGTCCGTCTCTTCCTGATCGTCCGTCGCGATCTGGAAGGAGAACGCTTCGCTGTGCTTGAACGTTGGACCGCCGTTGAGGCCGAGGCAGGGAATGCCCACAACGGTGAACTCCACTGTCAGGACATCGCCCTTCTTGCCGCCGGGGTAGTCCCCAGGCGCTTTGTGGACGGCGGTCACTTCACTATCCGGAAAGGTGGCGGCGTAAAAGCGGGCCGCGTCAGCCGCGTCTTTGTCGTACCAGAGGCAAATCGTGTTCTTGTGCGTCATGGTCGTCTGCTCCTTACGTCCCGCTTTTCCATCCGGCCACGCGCTTTTCGAAGGCAGCCGTGTCGGCGCTATCGGCTTTGCCTTTGGCGATGGCCTGATCGGCGGCGGCAAGCGCTTCTTCGTTCCTGCCGGCGTTGTGCAGGATGTTGGCTTTGGCGGAGAGACCTCGAAACGTCGGCTTGGTTTTGAGCGACTGCTCAACGTACTTCAGCGCCTCGTCCCAATTCTTGTCGGCGGCGAATGTGCTTGCCGCCTGGAGGGGGAAGACTTCGTTTGCCGGATTTGCAGCGATCAGCGCATCGGTCCTGGCGCGCCACACCGCTTTCACGTCTTTCACTTCGACGGTGAACGGCACGCTTACTTTCTCCCAGCGCAGATTGGCCGTGGCCGTATTCGCCGTCACCGGATCGAAGTTGTACGCCAGCAACTCCTGGCTCTCCTGGACCGCTTTCGGCTTCGCCTTCACGCGGAGCGCGTCCTTTTTCGCGTCATACGAGAACGCGCCCCACTGTCCATAGTCGTTATTGAAGATGATCGTCCACTCGTCTTTGCCGGGGATGGCTGACAGGCTGTACGTGCCCGCCTTCAGAGGCTGACCATTGATCAGGATGTCGTCGGCGACCTGAAACACGGTCGCGTCGTTCGCGCCGGCGCGCCAGACATGGTTGTACGGAACGATCGGCTCGCCGGGCTTTCGCTCGTTTTGATTGTCGAGGGTGGCATCGCCCTTCGCGCGCGTCTCCATCGTCGGTGGAGCATCGGCAAAGATGGTGCGGCCTTTGATCGCCGGACGATAGTAGGTAATGGTCACATCGGTGACGCCGATCGTCTGCATGACGCTGGCTTTCTGGCTGGCATAGAGAGGTCTGTATTGCGCCTGCGGTTGTTGGGCGGCTGCGACCGCGGCGCCCATGAGAATCAGAAAGGCTGCGAACGAAAAGCTCGTCAATCGTTTGCGAGAGATCATGCGGCACTCCTCCATTTCAAACGTGGATGCGCATTATCGTACGAACTGCGGCCACCCGCTTCGTTTGCTACGGCTTGACGCGCAGCACCAGCGGCATCGGCCGGTCCCGCGCGGGGGTCGCGATGTCATGGCTGAAGCGCAGCGTCGTGCCGTCGAACGTCCATGCGCCATCGCTGCAGCGCGAGGTGGTTTCGATCGGCTTCCCTTCGCGCGCGCGCAACGCGTTCGCGGTCCCTTCGCGTTCGGCGCGGTAGCGGAAGGCGCGGCGCCAGACGGTTGTGAGATCGACTCCGAGCTCATTTGCGCGCGCGTTCACATCGCACCGGCGTTCCTTGATCAACTCTTCCGCGATGCCGCGGTCTCGATCGACGGAGTCGGCGAGCATCTTCGTCGGAAAGATCCGTGAGCCGTCGTTCGCGTACGACGCCGCCGAATACTGAAATGCCTCGAGCAGTGGCCGGACGCTGTCGCGCGCCTGCAGTTCGCCGAGCCACGTTGGCGCGGGCAGCGGCATTCTCCAGGCGACCGCGTTGATCATTCGCGCCGTCGTCAGCGCGGCCGTCTGCGCCATCACCTGCGGATGTCTGTCGAGCGCGAGGGCGAGCTTCCACGCGGCGTGTAGGTCGTCCCATGCAGCGGGATCGTTCGCGCTCGCTTTCGTCAGCGCGGTGGCGACGAGCGCTCTGGCCACCTTCAGCTGCAGCGCGCGCATCGACTCCGTCTCGTCATTGCCACCGATGCCGTCGTGGCGCGCCCAGACGATCGGCTCGCGGAGCAGCAACTCGCGGATCGCGGAGACGTCGGCGATTGCCGGCGTCCCGCCGATGGTGAGCTCGCCCCGCGCGATCTCACGCCGCACGAATTCGTCGGCGGCTTCGTTCCTCGGCAACGCGTTCGCGAGCGACGTCAGCTTCACGGACGCCGCGTTCGCCTGCTGCGGCGGGAAGCGGGCGGCGACGGAGTCGAGTGTTCCCATCCCGCCCGGCCACGGCCGCGCCGCCGAGGTGGCGACGGCTTCCGGAGTTCGAAACCAGGAGATCACCCAGACGACCAGGGCGATTGCGGCGATGACGACCAGCGCTTTTTTCATCGTTCCGCAGATTATCGCGGCGCGTGCATTGTGCGGCGACACGACCGGGACGGCGCGCAAACCGTAGGAACGAACGCGCGCTGCGAAGCCGCGCATAATATCCCCCCATGCTCGATCACGATCGCCGCCGTGCCGAACGACTGCTGCTGCCGTCGCCGATTGCCGGCCGCGTGGCCGATCGCGACGTCCGCATCATCGATATCGGCATCCTCGGCACGCGCGTCGAACACGACGAGCCGCTGATCGTCGGTCCGCACACTCTCCGCTTCGCGTGGGACGGTGAAGAGATCGAAGTCGATTGCACCGTCACCCGCAGCGAGCGCGCGGATGCGTCCTTTCACAGCGGCCTGCAGTTCAGCGACCGCGATCGCATTCTGGTCGGGCGCATCGTCTCGACGCTGGCCGACCGCGACGAAATGGAGCGGCTGCGCACGCTCGTCGAAGCGTCGAAGCTGATCAACTCCTCCATCGAGCCCGACGCGCTCTTCGCGTCGATCCTCACCGTGGCGCGCAACGAACTGCACGTCGAACGCGGCACGCTCTACTTCGTCGACGAAGCGAAACACGAGATCTGGACGAAGATCGCCGGCGAGTTGTCGACCGGGATCCGCCTGCCGATCGGGAAGGGTCTGGCCGGCAGCGTGGCCGCGACCGGCGAGCCGCTGATTCTCCACGACGCCTACGACGATCCACGCTTCGACCGTTCGCTCGATCAGAAGACCGGCTACCGCACGCGGTCGATGCTCTGCGTGCCGATCAAGAACCGCAGCCAGCGCGTGGTCGGCGTTCTGCAGCTCCTGAATAAAACGAACGGCGCGTTCGGGCCGCGCGATCTCGAGTTTCTCAGCGGAATCTCCGATCACATGGCTATCGCCATGGAGAACGCGACGCTGCACATGGAGTTGCTCGAAAAGCAACGCATGGAGCAGGAGCTAGCCCTCGGCCGCGAAATTCAGCGCGGTCTGTTGCCGTCCGCGCCGGTCGATGTTCGCGGCGTCGAGCTCGGCGCGTTGAGCCTTCCCTGCTACGAGGTCGGCGGCGATTACTTCGATTTCATCGAGCTCCCCGACGGCGACCTCGGACTGGCCATCGGCGACGTCTCCGGCAAGGGCGTTTCCGCCGCCCTGATCATGTCCAGCGTGCAGGCCGCGCTGCGAGTTGCGGCTCCGATCGAGGATGACTTGGCCCGCCTCGTCGCGCGCCTCAACGCGCTGATTTTTCGCAGCGCCACCGGCCGCAAGTACGCCACGTTTTTCTTCGCGCGCTACTCGCCGTCGACCGGCGTGCTGCGCTACGTGAACGCGGGCCACAATCCGCCGTACATCATCGCCGGCAACGTGCTCACCGAAATCGGATCGACGGGACGACCGATCGGATTGCTGCCCGAATCGTCGTACAGCGAAGGCACGATCGAACTGCCGCCGGGATCGACGCTCTTCCTCTACACCGACGGCCTCAATGAAGCCGCCGATCCGGAAGAAGTCGAATACGGCAACGAGCGGCTCCGCGACCTGTTCTTATCGCAGAGCGCCGCGGCGACAAACGAAATCCCGTCGCGCGTCCTCGACGCCGTCACCGCATTCGAGCGCGGCACGAAACCGACGGATGACAAAACGATCGTGGTGATGAGGAGACGTTAGCCGATGAGTCCTCTCTTTCTCGCCCTTGGGATTGTCGGCGCATCGGTGATTCTTGAAATGATCGTCAGTTGGAGATGGACGCCGTCGTACTTCCGGTTCGGCATTCCGATCTTCATTCGCCGCATTGAGCGCGCGGGAGGAGTGGCAGCCGTTTCGATTGAGCCGCTGGAGAAGAGTTCCAGGACAGCCACCGGACCTCCCTTTGCTTTCCGCCAGCTCGGGCCGGATCTGATCGGATTCCGCGAGCGGGGCTTCAACGGCTACGTTCCGCTGATGCGCGGCGTGATCATGTCGAGGCTCGAAGAGCCATTCGTCGTCGTGGCCGGCCTCGTGAACTGGTCGGCCATCGTCGTAGCCATCGTCCTCATCGCGTTCCTACAACGTGGCGTGGCTGATGTCGCCCCCTACTTGCTCGGTGCGCTGGCCATCCTCTATTTCATTCAAGGCGTGCGGTTCTATCGCGTCGCTTCGGCCCTGCGCGGACCTGCGCATGCGGAAGAGAAAGTAGCCGGAGCCTAGCCACAACACCGCAACGGTCAGCCAGCCGACGATCGACGCGTCGAACGTGAACGAGTTCGTCGCGCCGTCCAGGTGCGACGGAACGATGTCCTTCGTTTGGTTGATGGCCGAGTGCATCAACATTATCAGCAGCAGGCTGCCGTTCGTATCGCTGATACAGGAACGCCATAGCGACGGAGATCGCCGTCACGTGCAGCGTGTAGAGAAAAAACGATTGCCCCTGCTTGTCAGCCTCGCGCACGAAGAAAAGCGGCAGATGCCAAAGCGCCCAGATGACGCCGAGGATGATGCTGCCGGCGCTGTAGCCGAAGCGGGACGCGAGCCGCGGCAGCGCAAATCCGCGCCAGCCGATTTCTTCGCCGGCTTGTCCTCCGATGATCGTCGATCCGACCGTGGCCGCGAGCATGACGTACCACGCCTCGGCACCAAATCGCGGCCACGCGCCGAGGAAGAGGCGATGCAATAGCGCGACGATCAATTTCACGCTTGCCATGTAGGCGACCGCGAACAAATACCAGCGCGCTCCAACATTGGCCTGCACCAATCGCCGCAGCAACGCAAGCACGCCAACCGTTCCTCGGGCGTGCGCGGTCAGCGACAGAGCCACGATCGACGGAGCGAAGATGCCGAGGAAGAGGATCGGTCCGCGCAGCATCGCGAGGCTCGGCGCGGCGCCCGCCGAGAATGCCGCCACCGCGGTGAAGCATGGCCAGGTGATCGCGAACGTGATGAAGAAAAACTTCAGCAGCGCGCTGCGGCCCATGCCTCAGATACGGCAGTGCTGGAGTGAAGTTTTGCGGGGCGCCGGAGCGCCCCACGTTGCTAATGAACCGCGGCTTCGGTCGCGCAGAACTGATGGAACGCGGCAGTCAGCTCCGCGGCGATGTCATACGCGGCGCGCCCTTCGATCTGATGGCGCTCGATCATCTTCACCAACTCGCCCTCGCGGAAGAGAGCGACCGAGGGGGATGACGGGCGGTAGCCGACAAAGTAGTCCCGGGCGCGCTGCGTCGCTTCGCGGTCGTTGCCCGCGAAGACGGTGATCATGCGATCGGGCTTGACGTCGCTTTCGAGCGCGAGGGCGATGGCGGGACGGGCCACACCGGCTGCGCATCCGCACACCGAGTTGACCACCACCAGCACCGTGCCCTTCTTCTCCTGCAGCACCGCGTCCACCTGCTGCGGCGTGCGCGTCTCTTCAAATCCGAGCTGCGTCAATTCCTCGCGCATCGGACCAGCGATCTGTTCGTCGTACATGGGTTCGTTTCCTCCGGCGTGTTGAAGGCGAATCGTAAGGGAAAAATTCGGGACCTCAATGCGCCGCGTTGCTAACCTGCAGCGAACTGACCATCGTGTTGAGCACGTTCGAGTAACGGCTTGCCTCGCGCTCTGGCGTAATGAACAGCATGTAGACGAGATGCTCATCCGAAAGCTGCCGCGTCACGATGGTGATTCGCTCATCGAGGTTCGTGTTCGGATCGCGTCCGCGAAGCGCTGTACTGATGGCGTTGCCTCCGTTCACGCGAAGCTGCTTCTTCGATCCGCTGACCTCGCGCAGATACGGGCTGCTGCGCTGCACCGTGGCGATGAGGTCATTGGTCGCGTCGAGCAGCGACACGTTACCCATGTACCCGCCGCTGGAGTTTCCGAACGGATCGTAGTGATTGACGATCGCGCCGACGACGACGTCCGACTGTCCATTTACCGTTCCGATCCCGCCTTGCGGCGCAAACGTCGCGCCGGTGTTGCCCTGCTGGTAAACCTGCCAGTTCGACGGAATGCTGACGCTGTAGAGCCGCGTCGGATTCACGTAGCTCTTCATCGACGCCGACGGAGCGGGCACGTTGATCGTCGGTGACGCGGAGCTGGCCATGCCGCCATTCGTCGCCCGTCCGCGCGACTGCGCTTGCGCGGCGGATTGACGCGCAATCTGTCCTGAGGCCGCCGACGCGCCGTAGCCGCGAAGCCGCCCCTGCACGCCCTGCAACTCGGCCACGTTCTCCGGAGCGCTGCCGCTCACGCGCAGCATCTGCTGCTCCCTCTGAATCCGTGCAATGCGATCCGGCGGCGCGGGATGGTCCGACATCCAGTTGGTCTTCCGCGATGTATCGACCCTCTCCAGCTTCTGAAAGAACGCCACCATGTCCCTCGGGTTGTATCCCGAAGCGGCCATGATCTGCGCACCGCGAATGTCGGCCTGCGTTTCCAGGTCGCGGCTGTATTTCAAAAAGACCGCGTTGAGTCCGATGCCGCCGACGGTATTGATGATCTGCGCCGCTCCCGCGCCGACATGTCCGCCGAGGAGCCCGCCGAGGATGCTGATTCCGGCTTGCGCGAGGTACGCCTTCGAGGCCTGATGCGTGCCGTGGCGCAGCGCCACGTGCGAGATTTCGTGCGCCACGACGCCGGCCACCTCTCCTTCATTGCTGGCGGTATCGAGCACGCCGCGATTGACGTAGACGTAGCCGCCCGGAAGCGCGAAGGCGTTGATGTCCGACTGATTGACGACGCGGAAGCGGTACTGAAACTGCGGCCCGCCCGCGTTCACGGCCAGCCGCTGGCCGATGCGGTTGAGATATGCGTTCGTCTGCGCGTCGTTGAGCATCGGAAGCTGCTGCTCGGCCTGCACCGCCGACTGCTGGCCGACGCTTACATCGTCCTGCGGCGAGAACAGATTGAATCCTGCTTTGATCTTCGTCTGCGCGCCGGCGATGCCGGCGCTGAAAATGAGCACGGTGACCAGGGCAATGGCCGGCCGCGCGAATCGTGTCTGTTGCATGGTTCCTCCCTGTAAAATTGCAAGGAGCTATTGCACTGGTGATGCCGACCGCTACCGCCGGACGGCACGTCCCCGAACGAGACTCGCCATCAGCGAAAGGTCGCGTCCGTCAATCATGCCGTCACCATTCGCGTCGCAGCCCCAGCTCGCGTTCTGCGCTGCGGTCATCGGCAGCGGTCCGCCGGCCACTACTTTGCCGAGCGTTGCGATGTCGTCGGCACTGACGACGCCGTCGCCATTGCAGTCGCCACGCGTAGGAACGATCAGCTTGTAGATGCCGAAGCCGGTTGCGAAGTAAATGTCGCCATTCGGCGCTTCGATGACGTCGATGATCGGGTCGGTCTCGCCTTGGATCACGGCAACAGGATCGGCCATCGGCTGCGCGTAAACGTCCGCCACGTAGTAGAGCGCCTTCGCGACGTAACTCCCCAGGAGGTAGCCGCGACGCAGGATCGGATTGCGTCCGCTCAGCGCCGCCAGTCCGGTCGGCGCGACGACGGCCGGAAAGACATACGCCGGCGTTCGCACTCCGGCCGCGGCCGGCTGTTTTCCGGCGGTATACGGCCAGCCGCAATCGTCGCCCTGCGCGACGACATCGATCTCGTCATCGACGGCGTCGCCGTTGTCGGTGACGATGATCCGCTGCGCCGCCGCGTCCCACGCCAGATCGAACGGATTCCGAAAGCCACGCGCGAACTGGACGACCGTACCGTCCGGAAGGATCCGCCAGATCTTGCCGCCGTTCCAGTCGGGCTCCGAGGCGACGATGCCGACGCCGTAGTCTCCGATGGCCAGGTAGATGGAGCCGTCGGTAGCGATGGTGAGGTTGCCACCGTGATGCTCGGTCGATGCGCCACGCTCGGGGAAATCGCGGTCGGTCGCGAAGCGATGGATCTCCGTCTCAACACCGGTCGTCAAATCCACTGCCGACAAGACGTCATACGTCTGCCTCGGTGTCGTGTAATGAACGATGGCCGTGTGATCGTCGCGCAGCGCGAGCCCGATCAACCCGGAGTTGCCTTCGCCGACGGTCGGCAGGTGCGCGACGACGGTCGGTACCGATCCCGCGCGAATGATGTCGCCGCTCTTGATCGCGTAGTAAATCGTCCCCTGCGAGTCGGCAGCAAGCGCGGTGATGAACCCGGCCGTGGGCTGCACCAACTGCACATGAAAACCCGGCAGAATCGCCGCGTCAGCCGTCGCGGAAAGAAGAAAAATGAAGAGAAGTCGTTTCATCCGGACGGGGCGACAAACGATATCCGTGCCAGCCTCTTCCCGGGAATGGCAATCCGGGACGGTGGGTTACGAAGACCCTTGACGCTGGCGAGCCGCGACCCGATAATCGCGCCCCTCGCCGCGGCCGGAGCCATCCAGCCGCCGCAGCGTCCTCACCAATGTCGCGGGGTGGAGCAGTCTGGTAGCTCGTTGGGCTCATAACCCAAAGGTCGCGGGTTCAAATCCCGCCCCCGCAACCAATTTGAAATCAACGACTTAGCCACCTTTCAAAGGCGGCCTTTTCGTCTCAAATCCTGCCATTGCTACTATCTTGCTACTATCGGGATCTCGCGGCTGCGTAGAGCGCCCAATCCTACGGTCAGATGGCAATGCCGGTCGCAGCCTGAGAACGGGCATTCGCGGCGTTTGGTGGCGTCAGTGGATCCGGACTCACCGACCTTGCTAAGTTAACTTAGCTGATGGATGGATTGTCTCGGCTCGCCCGTATCGAGATCCAGGATTCCGCCCTTCATCCCTTGAACCTCGCCCACGCTCCTAGCGACCTTCCTTCCTTCAGCAGCGGATAGACGACGTCACCGACGCGGAAGTACGCCTGCGTGATCTTCAGCGGAAGAGATCCCCGAGCCGCAGGGCGATCCGAAGCGCGGGCGGCCACCCCGCCTCGATGAAGAGATCGAGCATCGTCACCATCGCGTCGCGGCACTCCTCGTCGTGTTCGATGAGATCGCGATAGTCGGCTAGGTAGCGCTCCACGATGCGGACGAAGAGCCGCATCGCCTCATGCTCCTGCTGATACGCGGTACGACACGCGCTCGTCAGGAGCGCCTTTATGCGGAGGAACGTGCCCCGCGGATCGAGATCGATGAACTCGACGAGGGTCTCCATGACGTGATGGGACGCCGCGACGTAGCCGACCGAGCTGAGGTCGTCGAGGAGTGCCTTTCCCTCGGCGTAAAAGCGTTCGACGCGCGGCTGGCGCGTTGCGCGCTGCTCGCTCGTCTCATGCTCATCATCAGCAGATGCGAGGGCGAACTGCACCTCCATCGCGAGTGTCGCGATGATCGTGGCGTGGGTTTTCAGGCGTTCCTTCGCGTCATCGGCGAGCGGCGTCGTCTTGAATTCCGGAGATTCGACGACGCGGAGGAAGGCGGCACTCACGACGCGCAAGATCTCGCGCGCCAGCTCGATCGTCCGCGCCCGAATTTCGGCTGCCCGATCTTCCGGAGGATCACTCTCCACTACGGCATCGCGTATCGCGTGCGCGACATACGAGGCGGCCGTTGGTGCTCGTCGGCGGTGAGGATCGCGTCATGCAGCCATGCGCTCGCCGGTGGATCAGCGTGGAAGACGTGGAGATCGCGAAGATATGACGCCGCGATCCGCCCAACCGATTCCGGGGCATCGTGGCCTCCAAATCTTCGCCAGACCTCGATAACGTACGCGGCGCATCGCGGCATATCGAGAAACGTCGCGCGTCCCACAGCCTGTATGGCCGCCGCGGCGACGAAGACGCGCGACTCATTCTCGCGCGCCGCATCGAGAATCTCCCACATCCGCAAGGGCGCTACCTTCGCGAGGAAGATCGCGCGTTCAATGACATAGAAGCGAACTCCGGCAACAGGATCAGCGCCAAGTCGAGACAAGGCATCGAGAACCTCGTCATCGTTAGCGGTCGCTGCGCGGGCCGCGAGCCACGTAAGCCCCTCGGAGGCCCGAGCGCGAATGCCATCGCTCAGAGCCGGGTGACCATCCCATTGTTTCTCCATCAGGGGGTCGAGCTTCGGGTCATCGCTTTCGGACGCCACCAGCAAGAGACGTCGTGCCGCCTGCGTCGCCGGATCCCCGTAGGCAAGCGAGTGCGCATGGGCGATCTGCATCGCGCTCGTCGCGAGCGCGCGTTCGACGGCTGCGCGGTCCAATTCCGAAAGATCCTCACGCGTGAGATACGCCTCGGCATCAGTGATCGCATCCATCATCTGCCGCGCCGCCGCCTCGTCCGGTGGGTCGTTGAGGTACGGCCGCGCGAGCGCTTCGTGCCGCTGGACGACGGCTTGAGTTTCCGGCGAGTAGCGCGCGAGGAACGGGTCCGGCATACGCCCACGAAACCCAAGAGTGGATTCGTCGCGAGCATGCTCGCTTTCAGCAGTAGACATCGCCTCATTCAACGCGGCGTGCAGCGCGCGGACCTCATCCGTCACGATCGCCGCTTCCGGGAGAACGCGCACGATACGGTCGCGAATCGCCTTCGCCCGATCCTGCAGTTTCTCCGGCTCGCCCTCTGGAATCCGCATAATCGCCTCGTCGATCGCCCGCCGTTGGTCTTCGTCGAATCCGGGGTACATCACCTGGAGGCAGGCGCGTGCATCCTCCCGGGTGTCATCGCCTCGCAGGATGGCCGGTGCACAGAGAAGCGGGTGAATCATGTGAGCGTAGAAATCGGGTACGCGGCGTGCGGCCTTCAGCAGTCGGCGCCAGAGTCCCGCCGCGACGTTCTTCTCAACAAGGAGCGCGAGGACCGCCTCGGCATCCGCGCGCCGGTCGTTCCCCGCGAGAGCCACGAGCCCTTGCTCGAAAGCGCCGAGCAGCGTCCCGACCTCGTCATGGCCGGAGCCGTTGTCCCAAATCGAGCTGTAGTCCGAGCGAATTCGTGCGGTCGCGCCGCCGACATCGAAGCTAACGACAGGTTCGGTGATCCGGCGTTTTTCGCGCGCTTCATAGCCGTCGATGGCATCGATCAAGCCGCGCGTTGCTGCGCCCGGAGCGGCGTCGAAGAACACAGGGTAGAGCTGGCCGAGCTGCCACCATGCATGGTGATAGTCCTGCCGCCGATGTGAAGTCAGCGCGAGAAGCTGACTTTGTCCGAGCTGCGTCGAGTCATCCGAGGTGTCCTCAAAGGCAAACGCAGCATGATAGAGATTCGCGAGCAAGTCAGGATCAGCGGCGACCAGATACTTCCCTTCGGCCGCGAGGCGCGGCAGCTCTTCATAGCCCACCTCCTTGATCCGGTCGGCATCGAGGCAACGCAGGAGGAGTTCGCGGCTGGCGACCGGATTAGTTTCGTACGTCCGGCTCACCGCAGTGATGGTCGGTCGAACGAGTCCGCGATGACGTGCGTCCGACCATCCAAACGCGAGAATCGCCCGTGCAGCGGTACCAACGTCCCGTTTTTCATCGGCAGTGAGGTTCTTTGCCTGCTCGGCAGCTTCGACGACGAGATTCATGATCGGATACGCGGTCGCCGGGACGAGATGCGGCGCAATGGCCGCGATGAGCGCTGCCCAAGGGCCAGCGCCCGCACCGACGATCGGACGTGTGCCGCCAGCCTGAATGGCCATAAGGAGATATCGCAACGTCTTCTCGGCGACTTCACGATCGGGATTCTCCGTAGTCACTGCCGTCACGAGGGGCGCAAGATCATCCATGCGAGACACGAGGTCGACCGCGGCCATCGGGCCGATCACCTGCGAGAGCGTGGGCACGGTGTCGTTCCGCATCACCGCGAACACCGCGCCCCAAAATGCTCCCCGGGCGGAGTCTGACCGCCAGAGATGCCCATAGTGCATGGCAATGCTCGGCCAGACGACGAGCGGAAGCGCGCGATTTTCGAGGAGCTTCGCGAACACGTCGGGAGGGCGACGGAAGACGAGCCGCGCCGTCGCGTAGTCGAACAGCACATGATGGCCAAAGGCGAACTCGGTCGGTTCACCGGCGCCGCTCGCGAGTGTTGGCTCAACAAGCACGTGCGATCGAACAAGCGCATCGATCGCGGTGACGGAGGCTCCCGCGAGCGTAAGGTCCGACCGGTTCGCCCGAAGACGACGCTCCGCGATCAGCCGCTCGCACGCCGACCGCGTAACCGCTTCGCGCGCATCCGCTTCGGCATCGTCCCGGATGACCCTGCGCTGCCAATAGAGTTCAAGGAGGTCGAGCTGCGTGCGGATATCCGCAAGGTCCGAAGACGATGCCTCGTTGGCACCAACGAGTTCCGCGAGGAGGGCGAGATTGAAGGGTACTCGAACGAGTTCCTGCAGCCGCGTCGGCGCGCTGTCGATCGCCGTCCCGAGAGCCGGCGCGGCACTCCGCAGGAAGTCGATCTCCGCGTCCGTAAGGCGTGGCACACGAAGATGGCGATACTGCGCAAATTCTGGCTCTTGGAGGTCGCCAGGAACGTCGGCCACCGCGCCGCGGAAGAGGCGTTGGAGTTCGGTGCCACGACGGAGATCGAACGTGCGAATCGAGGCGATGACGTGCCAGTTGAGTCCCTCCGCCCTGATCGCCTCGATGATGCGACGCATCGTCGCGCCCGTGCCGTTCGACCGGAGCGCATCGAGTCCGTCGATGAGCAAGACGCCGGGTTCGACATTCCGCGCGTTCCGCAGGACGTCGATCAGGTCATGCTCGATGTGGAGGTCTGTCTGGAGCGCGCCAGTGGTTGGTGCGTTGATGTCGTCGGCGGCGAGGAGAACGACCGGGGCCTTCCCGTCTCGCAAACGAAGATAGAGATCGTGCATCGCGCCGCTCTTTCCAGCGCCCGGCTCACCGATGACGAGCAGAGAGTTGCCCTTCGCCGCGCGTTCCAAGGCGTCGGTGGACTCACGCGGAATCGCGATGTGGGTCGCTCCGAGCGTGACCTCGGCGTACTTCGCGAGTTGGCGCTCTGTCGCTTCACTGCGGGCACGGAGACGCTCGATGTCGGAGGTGAAGCTGCGGACGGCCTTGAGGGAAATTCCGCCGCTCAAGAGCTTCTGCTCCAGAAGCCGACGCGGCAGACCCGTTTGCGCGCCAGAGGCATGCGCCGCCGCGCCTATGATGATCGTGAGCGCGGCTTCGTCTCTTGTCTCGTCGGTGAGCACCTGGCTCCGGAGCTCACGTCGGGCTTCTCGCGCATCGGTCGCGTCATCGTCCTCGACATCGAGCGTTTCGATGTAAACGAGGGAAAGAACAGCGCGGACCTCGTCCTCGGTGGCGACGGCCCCGGTGGCGGCCTTCCACGAGCGCCTCACGTGGTTCTGAAGGATCTTCAGCGCGTGCCGATCGGCGGCCGTGCGCGCCGCATCGGTCAAGGGCTGATCGGGGTCCAGTGTCCGCAGCCGCTCAAGCACCCCGGCAGCGACATGCCGCAGCGGAGCGCCCGAGCGTGATGACGTTACGAGGACGACGCGGTCGCGGGCGGGATCGATCGGTCGATCCCACACCCCGGTACCGGCTGACTCCCGGCTGCTCAGGTACTGGCGTGTGAACTGGTCGATGACGGATGCGAGGGGCGATGAGGCGAGAGTCGAAAGATCGGCCTTTGCTTTAGCCTGGAGGTAGAGCCGCGCGCCGTTCGAGAGGCGAACGAGGACATCATCGACCGCCTCGTCAACTTCACATCGCACGGCGATGACGGTCTCGTCGGCGGGGAGTCTCCATACTGGGACGGCAGCCCGCTCGGCGAGCATCTGGACGCCGAAGTACGCGGCGACGCTCGCCTGGTACGTCGTCCCGCCGAAAACCGCAGCACCGCCTCCGCAGCTTGCGGATCGACGCCTCGTGCTCTGCGTTTTTGCTCCTCGCTTCTTTGCCATCGTTAGCCTTCTAGACATGAGAGTAGGCCTTAGTGTTCGAGATGGTCACGCATGTCGACCTCTTCTTTTCTGCCACGTCGACGATTGCCTCGTCCTGCATGACATCCTGCAGGTACCGGCTGATGCCACCGCTGCCGTTCCAAGTACGAGTACCGGGAACCGTGCGGTTCTTCTTGCGGACGTACCCAAGGCGCGAAATATGCGTGCTCTGATCGCTGTGGTTGGATGCCTTCATTCTCGCGGGCTAAATTCGCCGAAGGCTGAACCGACACACTACGAGTCAACTGGCGCCGACTCCTGGCGCTTGTCGCCCCTCGGGAACCAGATCCACCCTTCCCGTTCCGCTGTTGAACGGTCTTCCGGAGCATGACACTCCCCGCGCAGAAAGTGACGGCCAGCAACTGCGCACCAGAGCGCATCGTTTGCATCCGCCTTCAACGCGTCAGTGTGCGCGTTGAAGGCGAGCGCTTGCCATGCAGTCGCCGATCCATGGGCAAGACGGGTGACGGCCGGATAGACCTCGATCACGCCGCATCGCGGCATTTTCTCGGGATCCCAGACCAGAGCAATCTCGCATCCGGAGGCAACTCTCAGGTCGGCAAGGAAAGACACCGCGGAATGAGCCACACGGGCTATGAGATTGGCGCCCACTTCCAACGGAAGTTTCTTGGTCATTTGACGAACAAACCTGTCAGTCGCTCGCGAAAACATTTCCCCCATTGAGAACGCCACGCCGTTCCCTGCGAAATGTCCCGCAAGTCCTTCGATAAGAGGGACCGGCCAACCGAGTGGAGCATCGATGGCGATGAGGATCGGACCATCGAATTCCATGGCCTTGAGAACGAGATCCGGCGCCTTTTCGCAAGTGCTGCACTGTCGGACCAGAGCGACTTCACAGGCATTGCGATTGACGTCGACGATCGCGACTCCGCGACGCGGATCCTTCGTTGCCCAATCCAAACCGATGATTCGAGTCGATGGCATTGCCGTATTACCTAGTGTCAGGGCATGAGGGAGAGACACCTTTTGCATCGTGGCTTTGTTGAGAGGCTTCAGCGAACCGATTCGGACCAGATCTTAAGGCTCTCCGGTTCCGAGAGTCAGGTTCTTCCCTGGAAAGTGTCCGTCCGGCTGCCGCTCGGGCAGCCATCGCGGGCCATTGGTTTGATGGACCGCGAACCAGATTCGGCGGATGACGGTCGTTGTGGCATCCACCGCCTCGTCGACAACCTCAGGTCCTACGTCGTGGAAGAGGATCTCTTTCACATGGCCGCGCTCGGATGGCTCCGGGCCAGGCTCGCAGTGCACGAAGGCATCACGGCGTACTTTGATCGGCCCCATGAGCTGCGAGAGTGGCGGTTTGTTGATGTCGAGATCGAGTGGATTCGCGGTGATGGCGCGCGGCACGCCCAGGATGCGCTTACGCAGTGGGCCATGTGTGTCGAGTAGGCTCTTACGCTTTGCCTCATCGAACTCGGGGTGCTCCATGGCGTGTGCGCGGGCCAGTCCGCTCACGAAGGACTCTAAGAGATTGAAGCATGTGAGCACAACGGTGCGTGCCAGGCTCTGAGCATTCTCGCTACCGGATTGCGCCCACTTTGGTGGGTTCGACCACGCGACGTTGCCGAGGAGGTCCTCAGCCTGCCGAAACAGCTCGTACAAGAACACGAGGTCGCGGGCGAGCATGTACTCCGGGTGTCGGAATGCCATCGACGATCCCGGTTGCAACAGAAGTTCGGTGTAGGGTGGCAACTCAACCTGTTCGCGCACCCGGAGCGGTCCCACCCGCTGCTCGAACGCCTGTGCAGTGGACACCGTAAAGAGGCCGAGCCCCGAGGCGTACCATGCATCGAATCGTTCCGCCAGCCAGATGGTCGCATCCGATCGGATTGCGTCCCGCGGTCGCGCAAGAAGTGGTGTGAGCGCGTTCGTGAGATCGCCTTCAAGGTCGTGAATAAACTGGCGCAGACGCGGCGCTGTCCAGTGCTCGTAATCATCGATCATGCCCTCTTCACCTACTGGCGCGTAGCCGGTCATGATCGCAGCCATGATCCAGGACTTCTTCAGCGCGAGCGCTCTTGGCGCGAGACGTTGTCGTCTGGTCAGCATGGTCTGATCGAACGCATTTCGAGGATGCCGCCGAACTTTATCGCGGGGAATCCCGACGGGTCACCCAAGGTGCAGGCGTTGCAGTCGACCAACGGTTCAGGAATCGTAGGGAAGATCGGTAGCAAAAGCGGTACGTCCAGAGGACGTGATCGCCCAGGTCAGCTCCGCTGTTCAGTGCTGGAGGCGATCCACGAGTTGCGACCAGAAGTATTCAGCCGCACCTTCTTGGGTGAGACCAGTCTCATTCTCTCTTGCGCGAGCGAACAGCATCCCGAGAGGCAAGAGGGCGAGGTTGTATCCGTCGTCGGCTACGCTCATCTGCCCGTTCCAACTGTTGTCGTGGCCTTCGTCGCTACTCGAGTAATAGATTCCGTGCCCTCCGAAGTCCCCGCCTAACCAGAGCCTGCAACCGCTCTCCTTCCGGCCATTCTGGTAGACGGCCGCAGTGAAGTGATTCGCGTCGACGCGGCGAAAGCGCGTCTCGATCTGAGGATTGCGCGCTCTCAATTCCGCGAGCGAGTTCTCGTAATAGTTCGCGATGTACTCAAACGATTCTTCCAGAAACTGATCCCGCTCATGGTCGCTGAATGTGCGTTTGATGCGGAGATTACTCGACCGTTTCTCGGCTCGCGCAGGTGCGGGTGAAACGGGTATCGATGGAGCCGGCGACACCGCCGCGGCCGCCGGTGACACGCTACGGAGCTCCGCGATTGCTACTCGGATATCTTGCGTCACCTCCAGGAATGCCTCGTCGATATTTGTGTGCTTGACGACCGCCTTTCCGTCGTGCGGCGTCGCCACCAGGACCTTCAACGAAGAGTTCAGCCAATCGCAAGGCCGGAGGATGACCGGGATGACTCTGGCCTCACCGGCTGCATGGCGCTCCAGCGCGCGCTTCATCTCGATCTCGTAGCAATATTCGGAAGCGAGAAAGTCAGGGCTCACGAGAAGAAGAATGATTCCTGCGGTCTCGATGTGCTCGTTGATCGCTGGATCAAGCTCACGGCCGGCTGTGATCCGGCGATCATGCCAGGCGGTGATGAGCCCGTCCCGCTTCAACATGGCGAGATGAACTTCGAGCTTGTTGCGAAGCTCCTCGTCGGCGTGCGAATAGGAGAACAACACATCCATCAGATTCGACCCTCCTTCCTGAACAGGTTCACACGGTGCCATTCGAGATACGGCCGGTGTTCCTCGGCGAGTCCCCGAACCGGCGGCAACTCCATCAGGTTCAGGATCCGACGGTCGTCTTCGGAGAGCGTTGGCGACACGAGAACAAGCCGGTTCTCATCGACCGTGATGTATCCGGCATCGAACAGCGCGTCGAGGTGCGGCGCCAGCAGGAAGCCGTTGAAGATGTCGAGGCGTTGCGCGTCGGTCTCGCAGACGGCCCACGGTTTGATGTGGCTGGCGCGAAGCAGTTCCGTTCGGGCGAGGCCTGTGATGGCACAGCGGCCTTCCCAGTAGTCAATGAGGCCCGCGCGGAAGATGTCCTGACCGACACGCTGCACGACGAGGCGCTCGGCCTCGGTGCTTCGTGGAAGGGTCGCCGTGACTTTCTCGAACGTGTGAAGCAGCTCATCGGGCAGCGTGCGTGAGAGTTGGAAAGCTCGTCGGACGAGATGATGCAATGCGGGGATGCCGTTGGCTTCCCGCGCCGCGCGCGCGTCGGACGGCAGTGCTCCGCTGTAGATGGCACCAAGATCGGACAAGGCATCAGCGACGTTCTGCTGCGAGAAGGCTGCGACGAACAACTCATCGATTTGCGTGAGCCAGAGGCGCAGCGGAGCCTGCGTGCTGGCGAAGGTCAGCCAGCCGCCGACGGACATGGACTGCTCGTCGAAGCCGTTGTCGACGGCGACCTTCTCGAGACGAATGATGATCGCAGGATTCAGAGACATGGTTGTCGGCTGACCGAGCACGGTGAGCCCGACGAGCGATCAGCGAAGGAGTTAGCGCGCCGTTCGACGCTAATCTGCTCACTAGGTGAATGATGGACGACTGGCAGCCAGGCGGCAAGCCTATCCCTCCCGCGTTGATCGTGTACAGCATCGGCGATCGCGGGCAGAAGCAGAAGGGACAAATTCGCCGACGAACCGATTCCCGTACAGAAGCGCGGCAAGGTCGCTCTGTTGGAGCTGCCAGTCGCCTCGCCAATCGTTCCGGAGGGCACATGGTTAGGGGGAGACATCCAACTGCATCTCATTCGGCACCGCAGATACCAAAGCGCTCGTAATCGCTCTGTACGACAAGGAAGCGATTGCCTTCGCTACGATCACAAATTACCGTTCCGATGTGATGAAGCCGCGCTGCTGCACAGTCCAATCGCTGCCACGTTTCCGCTACATCGTCTATGTCACGTTCACTATCCTGGATAGCGACCTCCTACAGATCGGCGAGCGAGTAGAGCGTTTCGGGATCATCAAAAAGCGCGAGTCAGGAATCACGCACATGCCTGTTTCGGCGGAGGCGGAGGCGCCGGAAAAAGTAGCTGCCGTTACTCCGAGCGTTCGCGGAACTCTCGGCATCCGCAGATATACGACTCCCGGCACGGTCCTTCGCGTGCGCCTTTCTCCCATGTCCACACCGGCAGACCGGCTCTGGGACGAATGCGACACAGTCGCACGATTCGCAACGCGGCGAGTGCACGCGTTTGTGATGAGAACACGCACAGATAACAACCGGCGCCGGGGTGAAAGGCTTCAAGTCCGCGACCCTTTATCGGGAGGATCGGAAACGACAGTTACCGTAGGCCGCTGCACGGATTCGGCGATCACGGCTGCCCGCTCCGCGACGTGGAACGCTTCGCCGTTGTCCATCTCGATCCACGTTCGCGGCCCGTCTTCCCGCATGCTCAAGATTCTGTGGGCGTTCAGCCAGAGGTTTCCGTCCGCGCCGCTCACGATAATGAACGAGGGCGGATTGCTGACTTCGATGGTTCGCGTTTTCATGAGCGCACCTTCAGCGTTTCAGGCATCGTGAGGAGGACCATCTTCGCGGTGATGAGCAGGCCGTGCGCTAACTGCTCCGACTCGGTTAGCTCGAACATTTCGATGATGAAAACGCGCTTGTTTCGCATCGCACTCGCCGCGAGTGCCAGGTTGCACATCACGGCGCGTGTAGGCTCAGCAGTCCCGTTTCGGAGTCTCAGGAAGTGCTGCCGACTGACTCCTGCGCGCCGCGCAAATACGGTCGGCATCACACCCCATTCCGTGATGAACTTTTCGAGGCGTGTCATGGCGTCCCCCGTTTCGCGTGAGTGTCGCGGCGTTTCTGCTTCGCCCGCTCGCGTTGTATTCGTTCCTCGCGGAGTACCCACGCCGCAGCAATGCTCTTGAACTCAGGCGATGCTTTCGCCGCTTTGTCTATTTCGCGGGGGCTGAGCAGCGCGAGAATCCAACCTTCGAGGAGAGTGGAGACGGTCTCCGCGCGGCCATGCTTCACGCTCTCCCGCTCCGCGAACCGGCGCAGCATGAGGATGGCGAAGGTCGGTAGCGTCACCGTGATTCGGCTATAAACGGCGCTCTTGCGTATGAGTCTCCCTGTCGTCGTGAAGGTCATAGGCATGTATTTTATCGACTACGTAAGCTAAAAGCGACTTCTTCTCACGAAACCGCTCCTACGATCGGGGCGATGGCTGTTTCGGCGCTGGTGTTGCTCGGTCAGACCATCCGTGAGATTCGGATCGGGCGCGGCATGACACAGCAACAACTGGCGGACCTATGCAGTCGACATCGCACCTTCATCATCTCGATTGAGAAGGGTCGGCAGAACGCCTCGACCATGACTCTGATTCGCCTTGCCTCGGCGCTCCGCGTTCTTCCATCGGAGCTGTTTGGCAAGTTCACGAAATCGGTGATGCGTAGCAGCGTTCTTTCGAGCGAGAGCCGCGATGATGACCTCGACATTGGCCGCATCCGCGTAAGGTGACACGGCGTTCCGCAGATCGGCCTCTTCGCTGTAATAGACCGGATGACCGTTCACGACGTCGCTGGCACCCTCAAGAGCCTTTGCGATTCGGCCGTATTTCGTTCCTCCAGCTCAAGCATGGCGAGGCACTTTTGCCTGCGGAGAATCAGCAGTCATGGCTGGATTCTGGCTCCAAATTTCACCTCACTTGCAACTCGGCCACTCGGGCGTCACGTCTACTCGCGCCGCGTCACTTCCTGCACATAAACTCGTCATCTGCACACAAACTAGGAAGGATGAGGGGTTTGTGTGTAAGGCCGGGACTCGTATCTCATGCAGCCTTCGCCGCTTCATGTGCGCGTACCCGATCACGGCCGGGTTGTGTCTCGCCATGACCGCGTCGGACCGCAGTCCACCCGCGCCGAGAATCCCACTCAAGTTCTCGATGTGAGTAATGTGAAAGATGCGGACATCTTCGGGACGTAGAGTCATTTTGTGGCGGCCCGGGTGGGAACGCCGCGTCGAGCTAGCAGCGAAGAAGTAAGCGACGGACAGGATCCCAGCAACATGGCCGGTCCTCGCAGCCGACATCCAGTGGTCATAGATCCACCCGCAAGAAGCGGGTATCGTCGGACTCGGCGCTCAACTCGAGTCGAACCCGTTTCCTGATTTCTCCCTCAGGGGGTTCGGTTGTTGTCGTCACAATGTACTGGAACGGAGCGGACTTCTCGTCGGGCCCGAGGCTGAAGATCGTCTCAAACAGACGGGCGTAGGTCCATGGATCGAGGTCTCCCTCGCGGGGGCTGTCGTGAATGAGAAATGCCGGTGAGGATGCGCCCCCCTCCACTGCGCACAGCATCGCCGCGATGTCGAAGAGAACCAGCCGAAGAGAGTTCAGCGCGACCGACCTCCTTCGACCACGCCATTGGATCGTTGCGTGAAGTCCATTACCGTCCAATGTGATCTCGCCATTCGCCACCGATGCAACGATGCGTTTGACGAGGTAGTCGAACCACTTCGTGAGCTTCGCCGTTGAATACGCATCGAGTTGCGCGGTCTGCTGGTCCTGGACGACCTTTTGCTCCTCCTTCGCCCTCTTCTCTCGCGCCTTCGCGTCCTCAAGCTCATTGATGGTTTCTGCCAACCGCTGCAGCGTTCCTTTCGCAGCCCACGCGGCCTGACTCGCTGCGGACGCTTTCTCGATGGAGAGTTGATGAACCGCGATGCGTCGTTCGAGCTTCTCGCTTTTTGCCCGAAGGGAAGCTTGTAAGCCTTTGAGCTTGACGAGGTCATTCTGCTCAGAGGCCACCTTCTCGCTGATCCTCGATCGGTGCGCTTCCGTTTCCTTTGCGAGCTCTTCGACAGCGACGGGATCGGGGAGTTTCGGGAGGGGACAGACAAATTGGGAGCGCTCGACGTCGAGCGGCGCGTCGTCATAGGGGCACGTGGGGTGCTTCGCGCGACGCAGCGCGCTCCAGTCTTCAGCACTCTTCGTCGATAACAGTTCCAGATGTGCGTTGAGGCTTTTCACGGCCTCGTTCGCCCCTTCGATCTGCTGCTCGACAACCCCGAGTTCCGCTTTCGTGGCCTGCAATTCGTCTTCATCTGCCCGCTGCTCGTCACTGATCGCGACAGCTCGAACCGCACGAATCCGCTCGTCGGCCACGCTATTCAGTCCTCGAAATTGTGCCTCGCGGGCGCTCTGCTCATCCTGGAAGAACTCCTGATTCGGAGGCCAGACTTCACTCACGTGAAGCGCGAGCGCCTTCGCGAGGTCGTCTCGCAACACGGTGAACCGCGCGTCAGACAGTCGCGAATCCGACTCTGACTTGCTCACTTCCTTCGCGGCTTCGGCCACGCGCTTTCGGGCAGCGTTGGAGTGCTCCGAGTACAGTCCGAGAACCACGCGAAGGATATTCAGGCGGGTTTCCCAAGCCGACTTGCGCACTGGTGAATGCGAGCTCGACTCCTTATGCCTCCAGTGGGTCAGGCCATCGAGTCGGCACTCCTGATCTCGCGTCAACCAGGCCAGAACGTATTGCCAGGGCACGTCGACATCGTCGATTTCCTTGAGTAGTCGTTGCTGCGCATCGCCGAATGCAACGGCCTCGAGTTCTGCGCGAAACGAACTGAATGTCCCGCGCTGACCCTCATCCGTCAGATCCTCAATGTCTTCGCTCTTTGTTGCCCTGTCGTCCGCGGTGCGAAACGCGCGGCGCACGACCCACGTCTCGCCACGCAATCGAATTTCGGCTCCAATCCCGCCGTTCGCGAAGCGAGCACGAATTGCGGCAGTGTCCTCATCATCGGCGAAGGACTCCTCACCAAGGCAGAAGCGAATCTGCCGGCAGAGCAATGTCTTACCTGCTGCGTGCCCGGTCGAGACTTCTCGGGCAGAAGGCCCGGTCGGTGACCAAATGACGTTCAGCCCAAGATGAAAATCGATCTCGCGTACGGGCTTGCCGTTGAAGTCATGCCAAAGGAACAGACGCCTCACCCACATGCTCGGTTCCGCGAGGCCCGCGCCGGCGATCAACTGCGGCGGTGGCAACTGGAGTCTCTGCTGAGCAGCCTTAGGCGACATTCAGCACCCCGAGTTGAGCGTTGAGTTCCTGGTCCTCCGCGCCGGCGTTCACGAGCCACGAAAGGCTGATGATGGCACGTGCATCGAGCGCGGGTGAAGGTGCATCCTGCACTTCTGGACCGGGATTCCAACGACCCTCGACGATTTCGAGAACGCGCTGGTTGACAGCCAGCCGAAGGATCTGATTCCACGGGATCGAAAGCGAGGCGATCGACGTAAGTGCCATGTCCGCTCCGATCAGCCGCCTCCACATTCCGACCATCTTTGCTTCGAACTTCGACTGCATCAGCCTCGGCAAGAGTGCGAGCACGACCGCGCGTTCGACATCTTCCCGCGAAGAAGGTCCCGGCAGGCTTCGGAGGACGGCTGCTAAGGCCGCGAAACCAAGATCGTAGCCGGAAAGATGTGATGCCCAGCTTCCGCTGAGATCCAGGCCGGTCGTCCTTTCTGCGACGGCTGGGAGAACGTCGGGAGTCCACGCCGGAAGCTCGCGGTACCGATCCGGCTGAGAAGGAAGCGACGAGGCCACAAACGGAATCACCATTGCACCGCGGGGTGGGTGCGCGACACGCGGGTCGGCGGGGGGCGGGTCGAGGCGGGTTTGGTAGGGCTGGCCGGCGCGGGTGGCCTCGGCCATGGCGTCGTAGATATCGAGGATGACGCGCTTCGTACGGTACTCGTTGTGGGCCTTCTCGTCGTTCTTGCGAACGATCGGGAAGGTGTCCATCACGTAGTCGGTGTCGTCGCGCGAAAGTCCGTAGAGGTGAAAGAACGCGGCGTCTAGCTCGCACCGAAGCAGGAACCGGCGCTCGGGGTCCCAGCGGAACGGCGGACCATCGTAGTCGACATCGTCCGCGAAGGGTTCGAGGTCCCAGGCGGTGTAGGTTAGCTCAAGCACGCGTGCGACGAGCCAGTCGACCAGAACGGACGCTGTCCACGGAGCCGCCACGGTGTAGGCATTGGGAGGAAAGAGAGGAAGTTGCTTAAGAATCCCGTAGGTCAGGTGAACTCCTCCAATCTTTTGCCTCCCGGCGTAGTCGAGCGCAAAAGAATTCAGATTGGACAGAAGGCAGGCAGCCTGCGGACCATCCAATTCGCGACCGAGAAACAACGGTAGGGTATGACCGGCAGCAACGAGAGGGAGGATCGCGGCAATCACGGTTCGTTGCACGTCATTTCGTGTGATATCCCTCCACGCGAGCATCCATCTGCGCGACCATTCTCCCGAAAGGCGGCGCGATACTTCGCGCTCCTGGACGCGATATCGGCCTTTAGGAATGAACCACGGGTCTGCCAAATGATCAGGCGGTACGACAGGCAGTTGCCTGGAGTCTCCCTCACGATCTGGGGCGGCGCCGAAATCTCCAAACCGATGGTCGAAGTGGTGAATCATTTTCGCTTCATATAGCGTCAACAGTTTTTCTGTTGAGGCTGTCGGGCCAGTCGGAACCGAATTGCTGTCAACTCGAGATCGCTCGAATAATCCCGAGTCGCTGGCCATGTGAAACATCGCGAGAAACCGAACACTCCACGGATTTCCATTGGCGTCGCCATCACGCTGGAACACACCTGCACGCAGATACATGGACTTGTTAATTGTTGCGTCACGCCCTGAACGGAACAACGGGCATGTTCCCGAATTGGGGTTCAAGTAGGCTACGTCCGTAAGAGTCATACGATATCGACGGGCGGGATCACGGATCTCACCCACGTCCGACAATTCAAACGCAAAAGTGGCGCTCTGGTCCTCTCGCGGCGGTCCTATCGCTAACAAACAGAAAGGTATCGTGCTGTCCGTATCGGTGAACACTGCGCGCGTCTCGCGAAAGCTGAACAGGCTCCGCAGCCGCCCGTTGCTCATCAACTCAGAGAAGAAGCCTTTCGTTGTCTCGTCTGTAGCAATGCTGGTCGGCACGATGAACCCCGCAGTGCCATGGCCGCTCGACAAGTCTTTGTCGAGTTCAGCAAACAACGCGAATGTATTGACATCGCCCCTCCCGCAAAGCGGATACCTCCCGCTCTCTCGTACGAAAAAGGCCTGTCCCTCGGCCTCACGGCTCGCGACGCACCAATCTCGCCAAAGCGCTTCGTGCGTCAGCGGAAGCTCAGCGATCATTTTTTTTCGAGCATCGGCGTTCGCCGCCAATGCGATCGCGGGATGCCGCAAAGCGAAGAACTCCTGTTCCTGCAGCTTTACCCGCTCCCATGGGGGATTTCCGAGAATGACGTCGAATCCGCCCCCCGCGAAGACGCGTGGGAACTGCAGGTGCCAGTGAAGGAACGCGTATTGCCTGGTGAGATCGCTCACCGTCTTTACGGTGAGCGGCGGAGCCTGGCGCTCTCCATCGCAAAGTTGTCGCCACAACTCGTTAGTGGGAGCGGCATGATCAAACTCGCCCAGGTGCTTCGGCCAAAAGAAAGAGGAACACCAAGAGTCGGCAACAAACTTTTGATGGCGGTACTCGTTGGAATCTAGCAGCCGGTCCCAACGCACTTCCTTTTGTGCGAGCGCGTCTGGAGTCGCGTCGCTCGTCGCCTCCAATTCAGCAACTGCGCGTGAAATGGCTTCCCGCTCGACATCGCTGCGAAGCCGTGTTTCGAATTGCAACGTTCGCTGTCCACCACCCTCTGCCTTGTTTCGCTTCTTGAGCGCGCTGGCGATTTTCTTGTCATCCCCTTCGATCGGGTCCCACGCCTTGTCGGGGATTCCCTTCGCCATGAGCTCCGGAGTCGTGCCGAGGAGTGCGTTGCCGTGCTGGATGTGGGAGTTGAGAAAAGTGAGCGGCAGGCCCGGCTCTACCGCTTCCATCCAGAGACTCACTTTGCACAATTCCACCGCCATCGGATTGAGGTCGACGCCGTAGATGCAACGGCCGACGACCTGACGCAGTGCGTGCCGGTATTCGGCGGCGGAGGGTGTGCCGTTCGCTTGTAGCCGCGCGACGTGCGCTGCGAGTCTGCGCGCTGCAGCGAGGAGGAAGTGTCCCGAGCCGCAAGCGGGATCGACGATAGAGAGGCTGAGCAGCGCTTCGATCGGATCGCTCGGGTTCCTGGCGATCGTCTCCGTGATTACCGGCTTGAGTGCGCTGTCGAGCACGACCTGAACAAGGCTATCGGGCGTGTAGTAGCTTCCCGTCGTCTTGCGCGCGTTTCCTTTTGTCTCTCCGCCCGTCGCGAAGGCGAACTGCCGCCCATCCTCTGTAATCTGCGGGACAAGCTCGAGCAGGCTCTCGTAGACACTGCCCAACTCCTCCGGCCCCATGTCGCGCCAGTTCACCCGCGCCAGCGCGCCCTCGTCGCGCAGCCACGCCAGCTTGAACGCCGCCAGGAGCAGCCAGCGGTTTTCCAGCGCAGCGGCATCGAGCGCGGGACACTGGCTCACTGCAAAGATGCCGGCCAGCGCGGGCAACCCGAGGCGCGGCTCTCCTGCGGCCACGCCGCGGAAGACGATCTTCGTGGCCTCCCAGAGATCGGCGAAGCGATCGTGTGCGCTCCGCTTCAGCGACCTCTCGCGCAACCGCCGCAACCCATACCCCTCCGCGTACAGCGCCTTGACCTCGTTGGCAGTGTCCGGCGGATGGAGCAGACCGCGCTCTTCCACTGTGAGCAGAAAGATCAGACGGTAGACAAGGCGCAGGAGCTGGTTGAAGTAGTCCTTTGTCGTGAGCGCCCCGCTCTGCAGATCCGCTCGCAGCGTGGTATTGCTGGGATGCGTTATAAAGCCTTGGCCGAGGGCGAGGAGAGCTGCCTTCACGCCCTCGCGCAGATGTTCGCGCGCGCGCGTTCCCTCTTCCCGCCCGGCGCTTCGCCAGTTCTCCAGCGCACACTCGCTAACGGCTTGTCCCTCACGACCGAAGCGCGTCTCGTGAAGGAGCAGCCAGAGCGCGGCAAAGTCGGCGTAGCGCTCTTCGGTGAAGATCCGCCCGAGGTTTACTTCGATCCAGGCGGGACGGGTGAGACTGGCGTTGTCGCGCACGATGCGCAGCGTCACGCCGTCCGTGGCCACGCCCCAGAGCGCCCCTTCCTGCGCGTTGAGAAACTCCTGCGCCAGTCCGAAGGCGCTGCGGCGACGGCCACCATCGCCGAAGGAGGGAGCGAGTGTGTCCAGGCCTGCATCCGCTGGTGCAACAACCACGGGCACGCGGCCGCCGAGTGCGGCGTCACCGATGGGATAGCTCCGCTCGGCGACCACCAGAGGCGCGGTGTCGGTGAGTGACGTGAAGCCGAATGCCTCACGCAGGAGCGAGGTCACGAAGCGTGAGGCGAGCAACTTCGGATCGGCGTTCGACTTCCGTCCCGTCGCGAAGTCGGTCCAGTGAGCCTGCGCGATTCTCCAGTAGCGCCCCATCTCATCGCGGATGTTCAACCCCTTCGGAATGCGATAGTCGCTCTCGCTCTGCTGCCCCGCCTGAAGCTGCGCGACCTTCGAGAGCCACTCCGGCGACAGCAGGCCGCCTTCGATGGAGAGCGCCTCGAACGCGAGTTGCGCGTCGCGCGCGCGAATCTTTCTCCGCACCGCCACCCTACTCAACCCTCGGCAGCAGCACGAAGAATCCGATGACATCCGCCGGCAGCAGGGCCTTCACGCTGTAGCTCCCACGCGCGCCCGCGGCCTCGCGTACCCGCCGATGATCGGCGAGAAGCGCCTGCGCGCGACGGCCGGCGAAGGCATCGAGATCGGCGCGGTGTTCATCGAGTTGCGCAAGCGCCTGCGACGCCGCGCGCTCCCGCACGTGCGGCGGCGGATCGGCAAGTGGCGCGGGCTGGAGCAACGCAAACGCATCGGGGCCTTCGAGGAGACTGTCGCCTCCGGCCCATGCCAGTGCTGTCGCTTCTTCCACAAGGAGCGTCGAGCTCTGCATCCCTCGCTGCGCCGTGAGCTGATGTCGCAAGCGAACGAGCGCTACGACCGTGCGCGACGAAACGCCTTCTGCGATCCAGCAACCGACCCGTCCGAGCACACCGGGGTCGTTCGCCTCGGCCGACGCCACGCGCGCGAGCGTCCGTTCGAGCATCGTTTCGGCAAGAACCGAGACGAGCGGATGGCTGCGTTGCACGGTCCGGCATCGCGGCGCAGGGGGATAGTCAAAGTCGATGAGCATCGTGCCCGCGAGACCTTCCGCTTCGAGTCGCTCGCGCACATCCTCGGCAAGAGCTCCGAGCGGAGCCTTGAACCCTCGGTGCCGCGAACTGCTCACCGCTTCCAGTCCGGCGCCGAGGCGGGCGAGCGCGCGAGCGGTGAAGCGCTGGACGTCCTCCTTGCCACCAACGGCTGCCAATGACTTGCTCCATTCCGGCAGAACATCCTCCGGCTTCAGACGCCGTTGGGCAAAGACAGTACGGTTCTTCTTTGCTTTCTCCGCGGCATCGCGCCAGCGCGTTTCGATGGCCTTCGCCTCTTCGAGATCGACGAATGAAAAGGTCTGCTGCCGTCTCCCTTCACGCTCTCGCTGGCGGAGAAGGACCGCTTTCAAAAGAGCCTGGCTCAACGTGTGGCCGTCGTCCGGCAGCGGGACCGCAACGCCGAGCTCCTCGCGTATCTTCTCGGCTTTGCGCAGAATGACTTCGAGCACCGCGCCATCGACGGGGTTGTTCGCACCGTAGAGGAGCGTGGCACGAACGACCGTCTTCTTCTGTCCGAAGCGATCGACGCGCCCTTCGCGCTGCTCGTGGCGGGTCGGATTCCATGAGAGGTCGTAGTGGACCACAGCGTCGAAGTGCTCCTGCAAGTTGACACCCTCGGATAGACAGTCCGTAGCAACAAGGATTCGTCGTTCGGCCTCGCCGAGGAGATCGACCCTTTCGCGACGCTGATCGCTAGTGAGTTCTCCGGTCACCACAGAAACTGTGGCGTTCTTGATCTTCGCGGCGAGGTGTTTGCCGAGGTAGTGGGCGGTGGCGATGTAGCGGCAGAAGATGACGGGGCTGAAGCCTTCGCTCACCAACTCGGAAACATGATCGCTGAGCAGTTTCAGTTTGGGATCGCCCGACTGTCCGGCGAGTTGCTCGGCCTGCGCAATGAGGTGCGCGAGCTGTGCGCTCTCGTCGCCCGCCGGCGGTTCGACATCGTCCTCGGGCAGCGCATCGGCGGCGCCATCGAAGACGAGGTCGCGAAGCTCTTCCTCGATCGACTCCGACTCTATCCCAGCCCGCGTCCGCAACGCCTGGACCGCGGCGGCCGGACTGGAGGCGACACAGCGCATTAGTGCAAGCGTGCCCCAGAAGTTGAGTCGCTGGCGTGCGGCATCGGGACCGGCGGCTTCGACGACGGAGGCGCAGTAGTCGAGGACGTCATCGAAGAAGCGTTCCCATGCGCCAGTGAGTTTGTAGGTCAGCTCTTTCGTCTCGCGGCGGGGGAAGATGTTTCCCTCCTGCCACTCGGCGATGTCGGGACGGCGACGCTGCACGAGATGTGCGGCCAGGCGTTCCCGAAGAGCCTTGTGATCGTCACCGGTCGCATCAGTGAGTGCGGCGAAGTCGGGATGAAGGAGGCCGAGGAGCCGGAAGTAGGCGTCTTCATCACCGCTGTGCGGCGTGGCCGTGAGCATGACCAGATGGCGCGACGTCGATTCGACGAGGCCTTTCAGCAGCTCGTAACGCTGATGACGTCCCTGGCCGGTGGCCGCGCACGTGTGCGCTTCATCGACGATTACAAACTCCGGGCAGGCACGAAGGAACTCAGCGCGGCGTCCATCGCTCTTGATGTAGTCGAGACTCACCACGGTGTGCGGGTGAACGGTGAAGATGCTCATACCCTGCGGTAGATCGCGCTCGAGCCGTGCCGCACTGGCCGCGGTGACCGGAACCGGATGCAGATGAAAGCGCGACTCCAGCTCGCTTACCCATTGATCGACCAGGTGCGGAGGACAGAGTACGGTCATGCGCTCGATCTCACCGCGGTCGAGTAGCTCCCGCGCGATGAGCGCAGCTTCGATCGTCTTGCCGACGCCGACGTCATCGGCGATGAGTAGCCGCACCGTCTCGAGCTTCAGTGCCATGAGCAGCGGCACGAGCTGGTAGGCGCGCGGCTCGACGCTGATCTGGCCGAAGCTGCGAAAGGGTCCGGCACCTCGACGGAGCGAGAGCACGAGCGCGTCGCGCAGGAGCAGTGCACCATCGTGACCCGAGCGCTGGGCTGCATCGGGCCAGGGAAACGTTGCATCGACGACCGGCTCCGTTTCGAGTCCCAAATGAATCAGCGTGTGATCGTCCTCGGTGCCGGCGAGTGGGCGGAGGCGGAGAAAGTCTTCGCTGCTGCCGGTGAGGACGATCCACTCGCGGCGACGCGCGCGGACAATGCTTCCGGGAGTCCAGGCAGGGATCGCCGTCACACCTGTGTCCCGAGGAGTTTCGCGAGCGCAGCGGTCCGCTCGGGCCACGCGGTTTCGTCACGACCAAGGACGAGCACCTCGAAGCCTTTGTCCTCGAGCTTCGCGCGAACCTCGATGCTCGGGTCGATGAGCGCGGCGACGTAGTGATCACGCCAGACGAGTGGAATGCGGTGGCCATCGACGGAGATGGGTTCGCGGTCGGGAGAGACCACGTCAGCTAAACGCGCAAGGGCGAGCCAGGAATCGAGATGTTGGTCACCATACGTCGCAGAAGCCTTCGTCTCATCTTTCGAGGAACTCTGCGCCGCTACCTCGGCAAGGTGCACTCTCGAGCGAGCCAGCCCCAGCAGAAATTCGCGAGCGTTCTCATCGCGCCTGTCGAGCAGTTCGTGATCGGTCTGGTTGTAGTACGACATCACGCAGCGATAACACGCAGCAACGCAGGATGTCTCGGGCAGATCGACGAGTGCGCTGCCGGTCTCGGGTAACGTTGCGACGTCAAAATGAAGAATTGCGAGCGCCTTGCGCGCCACCTCCGCGAGCCGCTCGGGCTCCGTCACGAGACGCGTCAGGACACCTGCGCCTCCCTCTGTAGCTTCGTAGAAGAGGAAGCCTGTGCGTGCGGCCGCGACCGGCATCGGCTCAGCGAGAAGCTCGCCCTGCTCAAGTTGGAACACGGCCTCGAGACCGCGCAGCAACGCGTGCTGGATCGTGGGCAGCGTGAATTCCTCGCGATCCTCCAGCATGGGGCGGAAGAGCAGCGCGTTCTTGCGATCATGAACCGCCGGGACGATCACCTGACGCGGCGACGATGTCGGGTCGGGTAGATCATTCGGATCCTCGTCTTCGTTCTTCGCCCAGTAGCCGGAAACAGGATCGATCATGAACCCGTGCTTCGTCCTGTCTTTTCGGCGACGCAGCCCTTTGTTGAGACGCGTGATCGTGGCGCCCTGTCCGTAGGCCAGGCGGGCTACTTCGTCATCACCGTGCGTCGCAGCACCATCTCGCACATCGAGCAAGCCATCACGACTCGCCCACTCGAAGGTGGTCTGAATTTCGAAACCCTGCCGCTGCCGTTCCTCATCGTTTGCAGTAATCCGCTCGGCCGCCTTCGTTGAGACGTTCTCGATCCGATACGTGTGGTTGACGATCTCGGCGTCACCCAAGGGCTCGCGACACGCGTGGCACATGGAGGAATCGTCATCCCAATGCCCGGCCCCGCAGTTACGACAGATACGAACCGGGTGCGTCGGGACGCGCACATCAGCCGGTGCAGCTCCATGTTGGCTCAGAGGCAGCATGGCTCGCACCACGCGGTACGCGCGTCCCTCGTGGTAGACGAGGCTGCGAGGACCGAACTCGGAGAGCGCCAGGAACCGAGGGCGCTGCAAGTAGGTCTGCCGCCCGCGTCCATCGCTCGTTGCAGGGATGTAGGCCATAAGCGGTAGCCGGGGAAAGTTGTACCCCGGCAGGAAACCTTCCGTGGCCAGATAGCGGTACGTGTAGAAATCGCTGGACGTGGCGCTCGTCCCTTGCTGGAGCAGATTGAGCTGATCGATAGCTTGTGCGTGACGGCTGTTCGCGCCACGCCGCTCAGCCTGAGGAGCGGAGTAGTCGTCCATGATGCGGCGGGCGGCATCGCGCTGCTGCTCGGCCGCAGCGAAGAGATCGCGCCATCGGTCGAAGGCTTCCTCGAAATTCTCGAGGGCGCCCGCCACAACGCCTGCGGCGAATGCATCGCGTCCTTCGTACCACGGTGCCAGCGCTGGCGTCAGATCCTCTTGCAGCGAGTCGAGCACACGTCCGATCCGGGCTTGCGCGTCAGTGGCAATCCCCGGCTGCGCCATCGACTCCCTCAGGCCTTCGTCCAGCGGACGCCCCGGCTCGGAGAGCACGAGCAGCTTCGCAATTGACGCGTCGAGTGGAATTCGCGTGCATGCCAGCCAGATGGCGTGGAGATGACTCTCGACGAGATCGCGATTGGCAAGATCAAGGAGCGGTGGCCGAACCTCTCCGTGCACCATCGCTTTCGGGTCGCGGAAGAAGTATTGGTCGTGCGGGCTCTGCGATGAGCTGTAAGTGAGCACGAGCGCCGCCTGTCCGCTTCGTCCGGCACGGCCACTGCGCTGTGCGTAGTTAGCCGGGGTCGGCGGCACGTTCCGCATGTAGACAGCGTTGAGTGCTGAGATGTCGACGCCGAGCTCCATCGTCGGTGAACAGAAGAGCACAGGCAGAAAACGGCGCGTCTCTCCGATCTCGCGCAGATGTTTCTCGTCCGCTACGAGCTCCTGTTGTTCCTTCTCCCCAAATCGGAAGCGTTTCTCACGGACAGCTCGCTTGTCGGAATCGACCTGCGCAGTGTGCGGGCGGGCTTCGAAACCGAAGAGGGGATGACCGTCCTGCCTCAACGTGACGGCAAGGCTTGCGTAGAAATCGCGAAAGAATTCGTTCTCGTTTGTGCCCGCGATGCCTTCGCCACGTTTGAACAATACGCAGGCGTCGTTGAGACGGAAGCCGGTTGTCTCGCCGAGCGGGGTGACTTCTTCGGACACAAGCCCATGTGTACACGCCGCCTTGAGCAGCGACTGAATCAGAGTGTCGAAGTCCTTCGACTTAAGAACACGAACGGCGGCAGCATCGGACCAGAGAGGCTTCCCTTCGGCGTTCTTTGACGAACGTAGGATTCGGCCCAGCGCACTCCGCGATCCACCGCGCACGATGAGGTCTTCATCGCGAAGGCTAGTTGCCTTTCGTGGCGGTGGCGAGATGAGCAGCCAGCGAGCGCCACGCGGCTTTTCGTCGACGTCGAAGCCCCACGGCACTCGAAGTCGGCTGTGCGAGCGCTGAAGCAGTTGCTCAATCATGGCTGGTTCGAGCACCTGATTTCGGATGGCCATCCATTTCCGGAGATGGTCGAAGATCTCGCGATACACCGCGGCTCGGACTGAAGGCGACGCGAGGCGCAACACCTCGGGTGCCGTCGCAAAGAGCTCTTCATCGCCCGCAAGGTCTTCGAGCCCGAGGTAGTCAACGGAGACGAGCTTGAGCTGCTCGAGGTTCGGGTTGGTATAGCGCCAACCGCGACGCTGATCGAACCACACACGATACGAGAGCACCTGGCGCAGAGTCGCTTCCGCTTCCTGCAAGTTGAAGCCTTTAAGCGACGGCTCGATCAACCATTCAGCGCGCAGGTCTTCGGAGGGACGATCGAACCCGAGTGCTCGTTGTTGCGCGGCTCCGATCTCGTCGCTGCGGAGCCCTTTGTCTCCTGCGGCATCGAGCGCCGCGAGGAAGCCGGCGCGTATGAGACTGACGAAGAGAAAGTCGTTGAAGTGACCGGCCTGTAGTGCAGCGTCCTGGCGGTTGTCCGTGAAGCCGAGAAGTTTGCGTGTGTACTGAGGGAGGCCGGAGTCATCCCCATGCATCCACCGCAACGCGCTTCCGACGAGGACCGTCGTGGCCGAGCTTCGGCCTTCCGCTGAGAGCGACGCGAGACGTGTCCGATCGCGTGCGGCGGTGCTTTGCGTATTGCCGCAGCGAAGGCAGAAGCGGAAACGGCCTGCGATGAACCATGCTTTCGCCCCTGAGCCTACTTTCCCATCCGGCGCGACCAGCATCTCGCGAGGCCGGGCTTTCCGATAATTTCTCTTGAGCCTCGGATTGCCAGCCGCATCGAGCTCGAGCCACGTTTCCGGGTAGTCCTCCTCCCGGTCTGCAAATGTGAACTCGGGATCGTTCGGGTGAAGCGTGACAAAACCGAACACCTCGCGCGCGGGCAAGTCATCGTCGTCATCTTCAAGATCGTTGTCGTCGGGTCGTGTCAGCGGAGCGTCATCGATGTCTCGTGTCAGGAAAATCCGCACACCGTCGTCCGACACGAATTTCACCGGGTGGTACTCCCAACCGCATTCGCGGCAGAAGTGAATTGGGTAGAGACGCTTGTCGGGTTCACCCGGCAAAAACTTCTGTCCCTCGACGGTAATCGTCCTCAATCCCGCCGGTTCGAGCGTCCCGAATGCGTGTCCCGCTCCGGAAATGAACTGATGCAGCTTGAACGCGAAGAAGCTTTTTCCGCTGGCGCCCGGCGATCCGACGCGTTCGCGTTCGGGGAGAGTCGCCTGGAGGAGCAGGGCACGCAGTGCAATGCGACAGGCCTCCTCGCTGCGATTTGCGTTCACGGCGAGCTGCGTCGCCGCCTCGGAAATGCTCAAGGGACGCGCGCGAACCCAGCGCTGATCGACGTCCGACCACGAAACGCCCAGTCGCGTTTCGATCCAGATCGCCAACGGGTGGCTCCGCAGGTCTGCATCGCTGAGATTGGCAGCAATCCCCTGATCGAGCGCCGGACCAAGGCGTGCCTTGACGGATACGTGGTTCTGCGCAGGGTCCGTCACGCGGTCGAGAGTCTCAACAATGACGTTGCTCTCCGGAATGTTCGCGGCAAAAAGACGCGACGCCACGCGAGCGACGACGCGGTTCTTGTCCTCGATCGACCCCTCGCTGGCCATTGTCGCCGAAGTGCCGATGCATTGCAGCTTGTCGGGACAGAGGCGCTCGCGAACACGTCGGACCAGCAGGGCGACGTCGGCGCCCTGCCGGCCGCGATACGTGTGCAACTCGTCGAGGACAAGAAACCGAAGCCCTTCGCAATTGCCGATGACCGTCCGATCGATGTCGTCCTGACGGGTCATCAACAGCTCGAGCATCATGAAGTTCGTCAGAAGGATGTCGGGCGGGTTGTCGGCGATGCGCCTCCGCTCGTCGCCATCTTCCTGACCTGTGTAGCGCGCAAAGGTGACCGGCCGCTCGCCCGGAACGTTCGCCATGAACTTGTCCAGCTCTTCCATCTGGCTGTTCGCCAGCGCGTTCATGGGATAGACGATGACGGCGCGCGTTCTTCTCGTCGCGTTGCGTCGCTTCTCCGCGAGAACCGCGCTGACGATTGGGATGAAGAAGCAGAGCGATTTGCCGGAGCCGGTCCCAGTCGTGACTACATAGCTCTCGCCCTGCGACGCCAGTGCGATCGCCTGTTCCTGATGTTTATAGAGCGAGAGCGGAGCGCCATCGGCCTGGAAGATGCTCGCCGTGGCGGGATCGAGCTGACCCGATTCAGCCAGGCCCCGAACCGTCGCCGTACGCCTGTAGCTCGGGTTGATCTGGATCAGCGGTTGCGGCCAGTAGGTCCCCTTCGCATAGATCGCATCCACCTGCTCGCGGATGTCATGAGCATGAATCGTAGTGAAGGATGTCGCGAACTGCCGATAGTCATCGACGACAGCGTCTCGAAGCGCGAACACGTCCAAGGTGTTAGACGTCATTCATCCCTCTATTGATCATGAGAAGTGCTCTCCTACTGGACCGGCGGAAGGAGAACGCGCCGACAATACCCTACAGCTTCGATGGCGGATTGTAATCCTGACGGAATGATGATGCTGGGCGCGCCTGCTCACCTCAGCTCTCCACGACACGACGAACTTCGGTGGACGTGATGCTGCCTGCCCGGCTGCTGACCCCTCTGGTTCAGGAACACCAGTTTTTCGCTGCCGTCTGCGGTGAATCACGCAGACTCTCTTCCGCTTATAGCCGCAGTGCCTGTCGACGAGGCTCAAACGAAGTACCCGCGAACGAGCACATTGGCACAGCTATCGACGAAGGGGTGCGAGCCCTTTCTGAGCGGTTCGATCAACTCGCCTCGCGGCGTGACCTTAGTCGGTAGGGAGTCCGCGCATCACCGATTTCGTGAACTTGCCGAACAGCTCCGATGGAAGAACGCGGAGCGCCGAGGCGATGCGGATCAGAGTCATGGTTGATGCGTTCTGTCGACCCTTCTCGATCGCAATGATGAAGGTGCGATGCCGGTCGCAAAGGTCGGCCAACTGCTGCTGGGTCATGCCGCGCTCGATCCGAATCTCGCGGATGGTCTGACCGAGCAATGCCAGCGCCGAGGCAGCCATGACCGCCCGATCCTAGGAGCGGTTTCACGGAAAGAAGTCGCTTTTAGCTTACGTAGTTGATAAAATACATAGGCGATGAAGGCCCGAGAGCGAAAGAAGCGGGAACCGATCACCGTCACGAAACTCGCCCGGTTCATGAACGAGCACAAACTCAAACCGCTGAATGTCGCGCGAGAGGCTGAGATCAGCCGACAGCACCTGCTCAGGCTGCGCAAGGGAGCGATGCAGCCGACGATCGCGATGGCAACGCACATCCGCGACGCATGCGGACGGCTGCTCAAGCGGCGACTCAAGATGTCCGATCTTTTCGAGGTCTGATGGGCATGGACGAATCGCAGAGGTTGACCTTCGTCGATGTGGTCACGCATGAGGATGGCGAGTCATTCGCCGACTGGTGAGGAGGTGTCTCTCGTGCCTCTGGCGCGATCACGGAAGCCTGTGCGGAAAGCGGAATCATGACGTGGCCCGATGAGCCCCATGAACAGGCTCGCTATCACGCTATGGAGCACGAGATCGCGCGGCGCGTATTCGACGAACTACGGAGCACGATCGTGGAGTCGTTCAGATTGCGACCGTGTGCCGAGACACCGAGGAACTCCTCTACGAAGCCCGGTAACCCCGCCATCCTCCTCGAAAAAGATGGCGGTCAGGAGGACGTTCATCGGCCGCGCTCGCCACTAAGCACCTCGTTTGCGATCCTGACGAAAGGCACCTCGAAGTCATTCCCCACGCTTCCGTACGGACAAGGCCACAAGGAAGCGCGATCGCGACTCACGCAAGCGACCGAGGAGCACATGCATGAGCACCGGGAAGGTGTGCGTCAACGGCTGGCGTCGTACGGCAGCGCGTGACGCGAGAGAGGCTCATCGTGGAAATCACGCGGGAGTGATGCTTTCTCCGTGACCTCGCGTAGCTTGCCAATGCATGACTTTCGCGATGCGAGTCGTCGGATCGTAATGCAGCGTTTCAATCCTTTCCCATCTATGCTCGGTTGCTCTGCGGGTGTGGACCAACATTCATCTCTGTTTCGATAAGCAAATGTCGTGGATGCGACACCTGCGCCCAGCAGCTTCAGGCTCTGGGCGGATCCTTGGCCCGTCTCATTCGACTCGAGGTTCTGTGCGTCGGAGGGCTGTCGCTGCGGACCACGTAAGATCTCCGTGGAGAGGAATCAACCATGGAGAAGAAGAAGTCAACTCGGCAAGGCAGTCCTGGCCGACGGCCGAAAGGCAAAAGATCTGAGCGCGTCGTAGTGTTGGCCGAAGGTCACGGACTGCGTGTCACGGCGAGACCAAACGAGTTCTTCAAAGAGGTCCACGATATGGTCTGCCATTCCCTGTCGGTCATTCTTCGACC
>DASYJY010000023.1:0-53805 GCA_035995985.1 Thermoanaerobaculia bacterium
AGCGGAGGATTCGGACGGAACCAGGCGCGGTCGCTCTGGCCGCGCACGATGCGGTGCGCCGTCATCGGAAAGCGGTTGCCGAAGGTCTCGTAGAAACGGCCGATGGCGTTGTGTCCCTGCCCGGCCCACATCATGTAGTTCGGCGCCCAGCCGTCGTAGAAACCGTAGGTCCACACGCCCGGCAGGCCGCGCTTCGTGAGCTCCTGCACCTCGTGCCACGCCATGCGCTGCCATTCGTCGACGACGAGCGGATCGATGGACGGGTTGTACGGACCGGTACCGGTGGAGATGTACATGAACGGCACGGACTCGTGCAGGTCGTGGAGCACCTGCGGGTGAAAATCGAAGAACGTATGCAGCACGTTGCGGCTCAGCGCGAGGGCGAGCCCGAGGTTGTCGCGATTGTTGTCGTGGGCGACGTAGTGGCCCCAGTAGACGAGCGGCGGCACGGGACGATTCGGATTGGCGTCGCGCCAGCGGGAGAGGTCGAGCTGACGATCGCGTCCATCCACTTCGACGACCGGCGTGATGAGCACGATGGCGTTGTCGCGGATCTTGCGAACGAGCGGCGACTCCTCGACGGCCAGCCGATACGCAAGCTCCATCAGCATTTCCGGGCTGCCGGTTTCCGGCGAATGGATCGAGCCGGTGATGTAGTAGATCGGCTTGCCGTCAGCGATTAACTTCGACGCATCAGCGTCCGTCAGCGAACGCGGATCGGCGAGACGGTTGGTGATCTCACGATAGCGATCGAGATGAGCGATCGTGTCGTCGGCACCAACCGCGACGGCGATCATCTCGCGCCCTTCCTCGCTCTTACCGATCGAGAAAACTTTCACCCGAGGCGACGCCGCTTCGAGTGCGCGCATGTAGCGATTCACATCTTCCGAATACGTCAAATGGCCCTCGGCGCCGGAGATGTAGCCCAGAAACTTCAGCGGCGTCGGAACCTTCGCAGACGCCGGCAGATGATCGACCATCTCGGTGATGAACTGCGGGCCGGTGGTGAACTGCTTGATCTGCTTTGTGTATTCGGCGTCGTACTGCTGTTGTGCGAGCGCAGCGGTGGCGAGAAGGGTGAGAAGCGCGAAACGTTTCAATCGATCTCCTTAACGTTGGTCGCTCATCAATATCCCATTGCGCACGATGTCCGACAGCTCTTTGATGACGTGCGCGGCGTCTTTGCCAAACGGTTCCGGGACGTTGAAGAGGATCTCGATGGTGAAGTAGTTGAAGAAGACGCGGGCGGTGATGAGAAGGGCGTCGATGGCGGAGACCGAGGGGCGGAGACGCTGCCGCATGGCGCCGAGCGCTTCTTCGCCGACGAACGCGCCATAGCGTTTGCCGAGCTCACTGTAAAACTTGCGGATGTGCGTCCCTTCGAACTCGATGACGTCGACGAAGATCAGCGCGAAGTACGGCTTGAACTCGCGAATCGACTCGCGTGCGGCGAGGCCGAGCTGTTCAATGTTGTCGGGGAACTGTCCGATCGCGAGCGCGCGCGTGAACGGATAGCGCTTCGTTTCGGTGATGCGCCAGAACTCGTCGAGCAGCGAGCGGAAGATCGACTCTTTGTCGGGGAAGTGGTGATAGACGTTGCCGGTCGAGACGTGAGCGCTCTCAGCGATGTCGCGCACCGTGGTGGCGCGATATCCCTGATGCGAGAACAATTGCAGCGCGGCGTCGAGCACCTGCCGCTGGCTGCGCTCAGACTTCTCCTCTCTCTGCATGACCTTGCCTTTGCGATGATATGCGCTCCCGGAACAGCGTGTCAGTTACACGATGTTCTAAGATCCGCTCATGTCGATTAGAGAGCGCGTCGACGCGCTTTTCCCGCGGCTCGCGTCCGAGCAGCAATTCCCGACTCAGGGGCAGACGATTTTCGTCGACCTCGCGCGCCAGGAAGTCCGCCGCGCCTGGATTCCGCACCGTGTCGTCACTGCGCTCCTCGGCGGGCGCGGCGTGAACATGTTCCTGCTGCACAACCTGCTCGATGAAACGCTGGAGCCGATCGATCCCGAGGTCCCGCTGATATTCGGGACGGGGATTTTGACATCGCTGGTGCCGTCGGCATCGCGCGGCAACGTGACGTCGTGGTCGCCGGAGTCGCGCGTGTTGATGGATTCAAACGCCGGCGACTACTTCCCGTCGTTCATGAAGTTGAACGGGATCGATCACCTCGTGCTCTACGGCAAAGCGCCGAAGTGGACGCTGCTGCATTTCGAAGGCGATCAACCGAAGTTCGTCGATGCCGCGCCGTTCGTCGGCCTCGACAACATCGACCTCCGCGCAAAGATCGCGAACGATTTCAACGGCGTGGAAGGGAAGGATTACGGCCTCGCCGCGATCACGACCGCCGGCGAGAACCTCGTCCTCTGCTCCGGCATCATGGCTGGGCCGAAAGCGATCTACGCGCGCGGCGGTCCCGGCGCGAAGATGGGCGCGCTCAATCTCAAGGCCGTGCTGATTCAGGGACGCACTGCCGATCTCACCACCGCGCGTCCTCACAAACTCCGCAACCGCGATGTCGCCGTCAAGCTCCTCGGCACATCCGTCGTGAAAAACGCGCTGAAGAAACGCGGCACGCCGTTTCTCTACAAACCGTCGCGAATGCTCGGCGCGATGGGCACCAAGAACAATCAGGAAACGACCTGGACCGACAAACTCGACGCCGAGAACATCGATCCGTACCGCCCCGGCATGGAGGGCTGTTTCGCCTGTCCGGTGAATTGCCGTCCGCTCAACGACATGTCGAATGACGTGAACGTTCGCCACGATCAATACGTGAAGGGGGACGGTCCCGAGTACGTGACGCTCGGTAAGTTCGGTCCGAACGTGGGGATCACCGAGGTGACGCAGGTCCTGAGGCTCAACAACATCTGCAACGACCTCGGGCTCGACACAGCATCGACCGGCTCCGCGATCGCCTGGGCGATGGAGCTTTACCAGCGCGGCATCATCACCCGCGAGCAGACGCAGCTCGATCTCGAATGGGGCAACTACGAGACGATCGAACGGCTGCTCTTCATGACTGCGAAGCGCGAAGGCTTCGGCCACGTCATCGCCGATTCGTCGCAAGCCGTCGCCACCGGCAAGTACCCGGCCGAATCACTCGATTACCTGATGGCCGTGAAAGGTCTCACACAAAGCGACCCGCACGATGCCCGCATCCTGAAAGCTTTCGCCCTCGGCCTGGCCGTCGCCACGCGCGGCATGGATCACCTTCGCAACCGCGTCACGCTCGAGATCAACGCCAAGATCAACGACTCCCCTGATTTCAAAGCGGAGCTGTATGGCGGGCCGGTCTCCGCCGAGCCAAACAGCTACGAAGGAAAAGAAACCGCCGTCCGCCGCTGCGAAAATATCTACGCGGTCGGCGACTCCGTCGGCATGTGCCGCTTCACCACCAAGCTCTTCAACTCACCGTCGCTTCCGGGCTACGAAGAATTCGCCGATCAGGTCGCGAACGTGACCGGCATCGAGCTGACGAACGAAGCGATCGACCACATCGGCCTCAACGTAATGGGCGTCGAACGCCTCATCAACGCCAAACTCGGCATCACCCGCGCCGACGACACCCTCCCGAAACGCTGGTTCGAAGAAGCCATCGGCGTCGGCCCCTACAAAGGCGAAAAGATCGACCGCGGCGAGTTCGACAAGATGCTCTCCCGCTTCTACGCGATCTCGAATCTGACCGAGGAAGGCGTCCCGACGCCGGAGTGGCGCGAGGAGTTGGAGGGAGTGCTCACGGCGTGATTACTTGCGAGGTTAGCAACATCAGATACTGCAACTTGCCAAAGCACAGACAAGAGTGTCTGTGCCACACTGGCTCGCGCCAGTAGCAGCATTCGCGGCATAGAAGGTGAACTCCCTCCGCACTCTCCGCCCCTCCTCGTCCTCCGCGTGAACCGTTCCCCGTAACGCCAATGCTCAAAACTCAATCCCGAATCACCGTCCGCCTCCCCGAGCCGCTGCGCGAGGGGCGGGGTGACGTCATCACCATGACCGCCGCCTCCCTCGCCGACATCATCGCTAAGCTTGATCTTTCCGACGATCGCGACGAATTGTTCAACTTCGCGGTGAATGGGGATCTCGTGCTGCATGGCGAGAAGGACGTCGTGCTGAAGGATGGCGATGAAGTTGAGATCGTCGTCGCGTTCGCGGGTGGGTGATTACCGCAATCCGTCGGCGACGTAGAGATCGCCGAGCATGCGCAACGCGTCGTAGGCGTAGGCGGTGCCGTCTGGCGTGATGCAGATCGGGGCGATCTTGTAGACGCCGGCGGGATCGGTGGGCGAGAACTGCTTCCACGGTTCGCGCGCGCCGGTGGCGAGCGTCACGCGCGTCACTTGCGCCGGAAGGGCGGTCGGGCGGTGGACGAAGAGCGACGCTCCGTCGGCGGACCAGGCGATCGGGATCTCGCCCGGCTCAATCGCGGGGACGATCGACGGCTCCGCGGTGGCGTCGATCGGATAGAGCGCGATGGTCTGCTGCTTCGTCATGCCGGCCGCGTAGTGGCCGTCCGGCGACACCGCGAACGGACGATACGCATCGCCCCAGATGCCTTCGGGCGAGATCGGCTTCACCGATTCCTCCAGCGTGTCGATGACCAGCAACTGGTAGCCCTTTTTCGGCAGCGCGCCGGCGATGACGACGCGGCGTCCGTCCGGGAGCCAAGCCGCGCCGAGGTCGAAGGCGCCGTCGGTTTTCAGCTCGCGAGCCTCGCCGCTGCCTGTGGGGACGACGACCAGTTTCGCGCCGCTGTGGCCGAGGACGTACTTGCCGTCGGGAGAGATCGCGTCGCCGTAGCCGTCGGCGATGCGGACCGGCGTCGGCGCATCGAGACGGCGCAGGTACATCGCGCTCGCGGCGCCACCGCCTTCCCGCGGTTCGTTGAAAAGAATCGTGTGGCCGTCGCGCGAAAGGTCCGCGAGGATCGACCAATCGAGCCATGACAGATCGCGCTCCACCGTTTCGCCTGGAGCCTGAACTTCCAACGCCGCGCGCCACATTCCGTTCGATAGCAGCACGTGTCCCGCGGGCGCGATGTCGTACAGCCGCATCGATCCTGTCAGACGATTGATGAGGCGCGTGTCGCCGGAATCGACAGCGATCGTGTACAGCGCCGGCGGCGCGCCGGAGTCTGTGGCCGTAATCCAGATTTCCCTGCCGCCGGGCGCCCACGACAGTCCCGTCGCGCCGTGTCCCCAGCCGCGCGCGATCGACACCGGCTTTGCGGCTTTCGGATCGAGCACGGTCACGTCGTTCTTGCCGTTGTACGTTTCGATGAACGCGATGCGGCCGTCGGGTGCGACGCGGACGTCGCGCAGCGCGTGCGGCGTTTCGTAGCGAACGCGGCCCAGCGGCGACTCGATACGGAACGTGCCGTTGCCGCCGACGATCGCGGTGAGGTTCGTGCCGTCGGGCGACCAATCGGCTTGCAGCACCTGCTCGGCCACTTCGCGCGGCGTACCGCCGGCGAGCGGGACACGCGCGAGCGTACCGAGGCCGGTCAGACGATCGCGATGGAGCAGGATGGCCAGCTCCGTCGATTTCGAAATCGCCAGGACGTCGGCATCCTTCACTCCGAGCGGCCGCGCCTCCGGGCTTTGCCGGTTCGCGACGAAGACCTCGGACGGATTGCCATCCCACGCGGCGCTGTAGACGATCGAATCGCCGTCCGGACCGAATCGCGCTGACCGCACCTCACCGCGCCGGAACGTCATGCGATGGAACACGACCTCGGGCGGCGCCTCGGACTTCATCCGATCGGTGGCGAAATACCAGCCGCCCCACGCCGCGCCGGCGATGGCGACGAGGAAGAGCAGCGTGAGCAGGATCGGCGAAACGCGGCGCGGCTTCGGCTGCGCCAGCGTCGCCGGCCGCGCGGTGGTGCGCACTGTCGACGGCATCGCCGACGTCACCGGCCGCACTGCCGTGGCCGAGGTGCGATGCGGCGCATCGGGTTGAATGCGCATCGTCGACGAATGTGCGGGATTGGCGACGTTCGACAACGTGCCCGGCGTCAGCGTACCTGGCATCGAAAAGGTCGACATCGTCTCGAGGTTGAACGCGAGATCGCGCGCCGATTGGAAACGCAGCTCGCGATCCTTCTCCAGGCAACGGCGCGTCAGCCGCTCCAGCGCCGGCGGGACGTTCGGCAGCGAGTCGGCGAGGTCGGGCGGATCCTCTTTCAGAATCGCGCTCAGCGTCTCGATCGACGAGCCGCGCTTGAACGCGCGGACGCCGGTCAGCATCTCGTAAAGGATCGCGCCGAACGCGAAGATGTCGGAGCGCGTATCGACCGTCTCGCCGCGCACTTGCTCGGGCGACATGTAGCCGACCGTACCGAGGACCATGCCCGGCTCGGTGGCAGCCTGCTGGAAGAGGCCGCCGTCGTCCGATTTCGAGCTCAGTTTGGCGATGCCGAAGTCGAGGATCTTGGCGCGGCCGTCGCGCGTGAGGAAGATGTTGTCCGGCTTGAGATCGCGATGAATGATCCCTTTCTCGTGCGCCGCGGCCAGACCGTTCGCGACCTGCAATGCGGCATCGACGGCGCGGCGCGGCGGCAGCGGACCGCGCGCCAGCCGCTCGCTCAACGTTGCCCCCTCGAGGAGCTCGCTGACGATGTACGCCGTACCGCCCTCGTTGCCGACGTCGTAGATCGTCAGCAGGTTGGGATGATTGAGCATCCCGGTCGCGCGCGCTTCCTGTTCGAAACGTTGCACGCGTTCCTGATCGCTGAGCGTCAGCGCGGTCAGGATTTTGATCGCGACGTCGCGTCCGAGGCGCGTGTCCTTGGCTCGATAGACAGCGCCCATGCCGCCCTCGCCGAGAAGGCTCACGATCCGATAGGGACCGAGCATTGCGTCAGGCGCGAGCATGGGCGTGAGAAAACCTCAATGTTGAACGTTCAATGGCGAATGTTGAATGTTGAATGAACCAGAGACGCAGACGCCGTCCTCATTCAACATTCAACATTGAACATTCGACATTCAACATTTCGGCTTGGCAGGAATGGTATCAGCGGGGTCGCCGGTTAACGCCGAATAACTTCGTTCCAATGACCAGACCCGCTCCCCTCCCGGATTCACGCCGGCGTACGCAGGGAGCAGTCCGCCCCAACCACTAGGAGACCGATCAAATGCTCAAGCACTTCAGGGTGTACTGGCCGACGTGTGTCTTGTTGATTCTCGCTTCCGCCGCGTCGGCGACGACCATCATTCTGCCCACCGACGATCAACTCATTCGCAAATCGCCGGTCATCGTCGAAGGCATCGTCGTCAGTTCCACGCCCGTTCTTCGCGGCGAGGGAATCTGGACGGAAACGAAGCTGGCTGTCGATCGAACGTTGAAAGGCGATGCGGCGAACGAGATCACCATCCGCGAAGTCGGCGGCGAGATCGATAACCGCATCACCAAAGTGTTCGGATCGCCGGTGTACCAGCCGGGCGAACGCGTCATGGCATTCCTGACGCCGACGACGCGCGGCGATTATCAGACGATCGATCTCTTCGTCGGCAAGTTCAGCGAAGAGCGCGCCGCGAACGGACGCCGCTTTCTCGTCCGCGACGACAAGGGCGGCGACGTGCTGCTACTCGATTCGTCGCTGCAGCCGATCGAGACAAAGAACATTCAGCGCGACGCTACCGCGTTCGAGTCGTATGTCACCGACCGCGTGGCCGGACGCGATGGCGTCAAGAGCTACGGCGTCGCCAATCCCGTCATCGAGCGCAACGTCGCGGCGTCGGCGATGAACAACCGCGTCATCAAGCCGCAGTTCACGCTGATCTCCGAAGGGACCGTGTATCGCTGGAACGCATTCGATAACGGCGGGAGCGCGAAGTGGTTCAGCTCCGGAACGCAGCCCGGCTACTCGGGCGGCGGCGTCAGCGAGATCCAGGCAGCGATGAACGCGTGGAACAGTTACTCCGCCGCGAAGATCAACTACGCATACTCCGGCGCCACGACGGGCGCGCCGGGCGGCCTCTCCGGTCCGAACGGCGTCAACGAAATTCTCTTCAACGATCCGAAGGGCGAGATCAGCGGCACGTTCAATCCATCCACGGGCGGCATCGTCGGACAGGGCGGATTCAACGGCGTTTCCGGCTCCGCGAACTGGACGGGGCCGTTCGATGCAGATGGCACACACACGTCGCAGACTTATCGCGCGCTCATCATCACCGAGGGAAATCTCACGATCCAGGATGGCGTGATGCCGACCGCGGGCATCTCCAGCAACCTGCTCGCGGAGATCGTCGCGCACGAGTTCGGACACACGCTCGGATTCGGCCACAGCACGGACGGCTCCGCTCTCATGTACCCCTCGGTCACCGGGCTCGGGCCGTCACTGCGCGCCGACGATCAGCTGGCCGCGCGCTGGCTCTATCCGAACGGCTCGGTCACGCCTCCGCCCCCGGCGACGACACCGGCCGCACCGTCGGCGCTTAGCGCGACGCCATCCGGATCGAACGCGAACCTGCAGTGGAATGACAACGCCACGAACGAAAACGGCTATCGGGTCTACCTCGCCAGCGGCAGCGGCGCGTTCAGCCGCCTGTCGCCCGACCTCGCCGCCGGCAGCCGCGCTGCGACGATCTCCAGCCTCGGCGCCGGCACGTATCGTTTCTATGTCACGGCGTTCAACAGCGCCGGCGAATCGACGCAATCGAACACGGCCACCGCGACGATCGCAACATCCGTCACCGCATCGTTCGTGGTCAGCCCCTCGGCCGGCGTGGCCGGCATAACCACGTTCATCTGCAGCGATACGTCCACCGGCGCGACGTCGTGGTCATGGAACTTCGGCGACGGCGGAACCTCGACGTTGCAGAATCCGGCGCACATCTACAACGCGCCGGGCACGTACACGATCCAGCTCACCGCGAACGGACAGTCGTTCGCGTCGCGCGTCATTTCCGTCAGCTCCGGAATTGCGGCGGACTTCGCGTTCTCGCCGTTGAATCCGACGACGCAGACGAACATCAACTTCAGCGACCGTTCCTCGGGCAACATCACGTCGTGGTTCTGGAACTTCGGCGACGGCACGTCATCGACCGTTCCGAATCCGGTGAAGCGCTATAGCAGTGGCGGCAACTACCCGGTGACGCTGACGGTGTCGACGTCCACGGGACTGCAGTCGGCGATCTCGCACACGGTCTCCGTCACGACTGCGACGCCCGCCGCGCCGCCGGTTTCCGCCGCATTCGCGATTTCGCCATCGACGGCGACCGTCCGCGCGAACGTCGCGTTCACCGATCAATCGACCGGCTCGCCAGCGTCGTGGTTCTGGAACTTCGGCGACGGATCGTCGTCCAACGCGCAGAACCCGACGCACGCGTACGCCACGCAAGGGTCGTACGGCGTTTCGCTGACCGTCTCAAATGCGACGTCGTCCTCGAGCGCGTCGCACGTCGTCACCGTCCTCCCACCGACGGCCTATCGCTCGCTCGTTCCTGCAGCCGCGCAGACGAACGGCGTCGGCGGCTCGGTCTGGCGCACGGAGCTGACGCTCTTCAACGGCGGCAGCGAGCCGGCCGGCGGACAGTTCACGTTCATCCCCGGCGGCGGCGCGCCCGTCCTCACGCGCAGCCTCTTCCTCGGCGTGAATCAGTCGATCACATACGCGAACGCGCTCAACGATCTCTTCGGCCTCTCCAACGGCGCCGGCGCAATCGCGATCGAAGCGTCGAGCGCGACGACGACGCCCGCCATCCGCATCACCAGCCGCACGTTTACCACCGGAACTGTCGGAACGTATGGACAGTCGGTGCCGAACGTCAGCAGCGACGACCTCACATCGACGCTGCTGCTGACCGGCCTCGAGTCCGATGCGAATTTCCGCACGAACATCGGACTCGTGAATCGCAGCGCGCTGCCGGTGAACGCGGGCCTGACGCTGTACGACGCGAACGGCAACGTGGTGGCGACAACTTCGGTGACGGTGCCCGAGAACAATTTCCAGCAGTCGTCCCTCGGCTCCTTCTTCCCGGCAGTCAACGGCCGCACCTTCGCCGCGCTCTCGATGCGCGTCGACTCCGCGACGCCGAACGCGGTCAGCGCCTACGGCTCCGTCATTGACAACCGCACGCAGGATCCTGTCTACGTCCAGGCCGTCCCCACGCCGAAAGGCTCCGAGCTGACAATCCCCGCAATCGGCCGCGCGCCCGGCGCCAACGGCACCTTCTGGCGCAGCGACGTCACGCTCTTCAATCCCGGCCTGACGACGATGAACGTCGCGCTGCGCTACCTCGCCGCCGGCCAGGACAACCGCGGCGCGACGTCGCACAACGTCACGATTGCACCATCGCGCACCGTGGTCATTGCGGACGTCGCGCAATTTCTAGGCATCTCCTCCGGCACCGGCGCGCTGCAGGTTTCGTGGACGACGGCATCCGGTCCAATCGTGACCAGCCGCACGTACATCACGACGGACAACGGCGGCAGCTACGGCCAGTCGATCGATCCCGTGACGACGTTCGGCAACGACTCGTTCGTCCCCGGCCTCCGCTCCGATTCTTCGTTCCGTTCCAATGTTGGATTCGTGAACGGCGGCGACACGCAATTGACGGTCAGCGCAACGCTGCTCTCCGACACCGGCTCCGTCCTCGGCATGACGCAGATCGGCCTCTCGCCGCGCTCGCAAGTCCAGTACGCCGTCGGCGCTCTCTTTCCCGCCGCCAACACCCCGCGCTTCGGAACGCTCACGCTCCTCGCGCACGCCGACGGACCCGCAAACCTCTTCGCCTACGGCTCGATCGTCGACAACGCATCAGGCGATCCGGTGTTCTTCGGAGGAAGGTAGGCTTTTTCACCACAGAGGCACAGAGGACACGGAGAGATTCTCTCTGTGATCTCTGTGTCTCTGTGGTTCAAAGCCGCACTAGAATCGCGGCCATGAACCGCCGCAAATTCATTGGCGCATCCGCCGCCCTGACGGCGATGTGGAGAACGCCATCGCTTTTCGCTCAATCGGAGGGGGGCAAATTGCCGCCCTCCATCGCCGCGCTTACGTCGATGCGCGATCAGGCCAAGCCGATCACGAATGACGAACGCCGTGCGCGCATTGAGAAGGCCAGGCGGCTCATGGCCGAGCACAAGATCGGCGCGTTGATCCTCACCGGCGGAACCTCGTTGATGTACTTCGCCGGCATGCGCTGGGGCGGCGGCGAGCGGCTCTTCGCGTGCGTCATTCCGGTGAAGGGCGAGCCGTTCTTCGTCTGTCCCGCGTTCGAAGAGGATCGCGCACGCGAACAGATCGCCGTCGGTCCGTTCGGACCCGATCACGCCGACGTGCGCACCTGGAACGAAGACGAGAGTCCCTACGCGCTCGTCGCGCACGGCCTGAAGGATCGCGGCCTCGGCACGGCGACGATCGGCATCGAAGAAACGACGAAGCTGGTATGGAGCGAAGGGATCGCATCCGCCGCGCCGCAGTCGAAAGTCGTCCTCGGCACGGCCATCACCGCCGGCTGCCGCATGATCAAGGACGCGCACGAGCTGGCGCTGATGCAGCTCGCCAACACCGCGACGTTGAAGGTCTACAAGGCGGTGTACGAAGCGCTGCAACCCGGCATGACGCAGCACGACGTCTCGGAGTTGATTTCGCAGGCGTACAAGCGCGTCGGATTTTCGGGTGAAGCGAGCGTGCAGACCGGGCAGTGGACCGCACTGCCGCATGGTTCGTCGACGCCGCAGGTGATTCGCGAAGGAACCATCATCATGGTCGACGACGGCTGCACCGTCGAAGGCTACCAATCGGACATCACCCGCACGTTCGTCCTCGGGAAGGCGACCGACAAGATGAACAAGGTCTTCGACATCGTGAAACGTGCGCAGAGCGCGGCACTGAAGGCGGCGAAGCCCGGCGCGCCGCTCGAATCGATCGATGCCGCCGCGCGCGACGTCATCGTCGCCGCCGGCTACGGCCCCGGCTTCAAATATTTCTCGCACCGCCTCGGCCACGGCATCGGCATGGACGGCCACGAGTGGCCCTACCTCGTGAACAACAACATGTTCGGCTGGGCCAAGTCGCTGCGCGCGCAGGCGGGGATGACCTTCAGCGACGAGCCGGGCATCTACATCCGCGGCGAATTGGGCGTGAGGCTCGAAGACGACATGTACATCACGCCCGACGGCGCGAAACTCTTTACGCCGCAGTCGGAATCGCTGGAGAAGCCGTTCTGACGACCATCCGCGAGATGCTCGAGAACATCGAGCGCGACACGCTGGTCGCTCGCGCGGCGCGAAGCGCGGAGACGCGCGGGCGCGATCGCGAAGAAGCCGAGGACGACATTCGTCCGTCGTATCAGCGCGATCGCGATCGCATCATTCACTGCAAAGCCTTTCGCCGGCTGAAGCACAAGACGCAGGTATTTCTCGCGCCCGAGGGCGATCACTACCGCACGCGATTGACGCATGTGCTGGAGGTGACGCAGATCGCGCGCACGATCGCGAAATCGCTGCGCCTCAACGAAGTGCTCACCGAGGCCATAGGACTCGGTCACGACCTCGGCCACTCCGCATTCGGTCACGCGGGCGAGGCGGCGCTCAACAAGCTCGTGAAGGGCGGCTTCGATCACTACCGCCAATCGGTTCGCGTCGTCGAAGTGCTCGAAAACGACGGCCGCGGATTGAATCTCACGATAGAAGTCCGCGACGGCATCCTCAAACACTCGAAGGGCGAGAAGGGCGAGCTGCTGCGGCGCCGTCCGAAGTCGCGCGCGCTGACGCTCGAAGGCGACATCGTCCGCATCTCCGACATCATCGCCTACGTCAATCACGACATCGACGACGGCATCCGCGCGGGCGTTTTGACCGAGGACGACATCCCGAAAGACATTCGCAACGCGCTCGGCAACACGGGCAGCGATCGCATCGACCGCATGGTGCGCGACGTGATCGACTCCACGCTCGATTGCGATTACGAGCAGATCTCGATGTCGGCGGAGGTCCTCGGCGCGCTCGAAGAGTTGCGGACATACATGTTTCAGAACATGTACCTGACGCCGACGGTGCTCGGCGAATTCGTAAAAGCGCAGCGGACGCTCACGGCACTGTTCGAGCACGTGATCGCGAGTCCGGCCGAGTTCCTCGATCTGTCGCGCGATGAATCAGTCGAGCGGCGGGCCATCGATTTCATCGCCGGCATGACCGACCGTTACGCGATCAATCTTTACGAGCGGCTCTTCGTCCCGCGAGCGTGGGTTTGAATCCGCGCGCGGTCATCTTCGACATGGACGGCCTGCTGCTCGACAGCGAGCCGCTCTACCGCGTGACCTGGAAGGCCGCGGGATTGTCGTTGGGCTTCCCCATCGACGATGTCCTCTACAAACGATTCGTCGGACGCGGCAACGCGGAAGCGGAACAAATTCTGCGCGAGTATTTCGGCGAGGTCTTTCCTCTCGACGAGTTCCACACCCTCTGGAGGCGCGACTTTGCCAACCGTCTCGGCACGATCGCAAGAAAGCCGGGAGCAATCGAGCTGCTCGCCGCGCTCGAGAAACGCGGCATCCCGAAAGCGCTGGCAACGTCGTCGCCGCGCGTCCTCGCGCTTCGCTGCCTCGGCGATCTCGCCTCCCGCTTCGCGGCGCTGGCGTTCGGCGACGAGGTTTCGCATTCGAAGCCTGCGCCCGATCTCTTCCTCCTCGCCTCGCAACGCCTCGGCATCAAACCAGCGGAGTGTCTCGTGCTCGAAGACTCCGAGGCCGGAGTCCGGGCCGCGCGCGCCGCGGGAATGGACGTCATCATGGTCCCCGATCTAGTCCCGCCGTCGCCGGAGGTCGCGTCGATGGCAACGCGCGTGTGCAAGACGCTGCACGAGGTCATCGTCTTGATTTAGGCTCGATGCAGATCACCACAGAGGCACAGAGGACACAAAGAACATCTCTGTGATCTCTGCGTCTCTGTGGTTTGCTACGTCCCTACCGCGACGCGCGGTGCCGCGGCGCCAGCTCGGGACCGATTGAGAACGCCGGCGCCATCGTCACGGTCGTCGTGTTGCCCGCGTTGTCGGCCAAGTCGAACTTCAGGTCGACCAATCCGGCGGCCACGTTCGCGGTGTTGGCGAGGTCGACGCGGTAGAGCGTTCCGTTTCCGACGGACTCCGTCACCTGCGTCGCCGTCAGCGGACGCCAAGCGGTTTCGCCCGAGTAGCGATACGAAATCGCAGTGGCGCTGGTGCGGATCTGCTGATACACGCGGTTGTTGCCAAGTGGCCCGAAATCGGCGGCGGAAAAAAGGAGCGAGCCGCTGCCGTGCGGTTCGAGCCTCGTAGCCAGAGCGCCGTTGCCGTCGAGCATCATCATCGTCGTCAGCGTCGGCGGGAGGAAGTCGGTGCGCGTCGAATCGATATCCATCGAGACGAGCGTGGTTTTATTCACGCCGGGGTAGAGAGTTCCGTTGTTCGTGGCCTCGAGGTGGTACGGGCCTTTCGCGGAAACATCGACACCGTTGGAGTATCCGACGCTGGAGAACCGCGACCCTTTGGTGTCAACGAACATCGTATTCGTGCCGCTACGGTCAGCGACGCGCACTTCACCGAGTGGTCCGATCATGTCTGTCGTCCAACTGAAGCGGGTCGAGGTCATCGGGACGATCTGCGATACGGGAAAGCGAGGTCCGAGGCCGAATGCGTAGCTCGAGCCGCTGTAAGTCCACGGCAGCGGCGCCGGTGTCGTCAGAGCCACGAGCTTGTCATCGATCACGCGCAGCAGTGGTGTTGTGTATTGCGTGGCAGTGTCGGCAAACGCGGTGAAGCCGATGCCGTACGAGTAGGTCGGGTTGACATCGGGAGAGACGAAGACGCGCGCGTTGATGATCGGCTCGTCGACAATGGCAGTCGTCGAAATGCCGCCGCCCGACAAGAGAGTGGTTGCGGTTACGGACAGCCGCCGGTCGCCGCGCGATGCCGCGGGAAAAGCCAGCTGCACAGTGCCGCCGCGCAAAGCGGAGCCGCCAGTCGTCAGGCTCACGTCGTCGCTCACGCCGGCGAGCGCTGGGTGCTGAATCACGTAGTAGTTGTTGGCCTTCGTATCGAGCAGCGCCTCGTAAACGAGCAGAGACTTTCCGTTGCTCACGTCCGAGGCGTGTATCGCGTAAACCGGAGCCCATGGGTAGGAGAGCGAGGTGGCGTTTGCGCCGCCGAGCAGGATGCGCATGCTGCTGACGTGGCCGTTGCCGGCTAGCGTCTGACCGGTCTCGGTGCGTCCCGCGAATGTCACCGTGTGCGGAACGCTGTCCGAGCTCAGTGCGATCGTCGTGTCCTTGTTGAGCGCTACGGCATCGCGCGCGATCAAATCGGCGCCGGTAATCGCGCCGGTCGTGAAGTCGAATTCAGGGGTGTAGATGACCAGGTCATACGAACCCGATCCGATCAACACCTCGGACGTGTTGTCGTCGAGGAACGCGCCCGTCACGATGCTCGTCCGCGCATTGTTCATCCATCGCGCGTCGGGATAGGCGCGGTCGAACGTAACCGTCGCGCGCGCCGCTTTCGAGAACGCGAATTGGATGTTGTGGACGTCCGTGGCCACGGCGGAGTTGGTGAGAACGATCTGGCCTCCGCCGGTCAACGACTGGAAGCTGGGCGGCGTCAAGGTGTTGTCGATCGCGAAGTTGAAGGAGATGTCGGTTGCGCCGCCCGCGGGGATGGTCACCGATGTCGCCGACGGCGTCACCTTCTCGCCCGCGGTCACGGTCGATTTGATGGTGTAGGTCACAGACTGCGTGCCGCTGTTGGTGACATGCAGTGAGCGCGTCGCGGTCCAGTTGGGAAGTTCAATCGGAGCCAGACCGAGGCTGATCGATGGCGGGTCGATCCGGGTCGTGCCGGTCGCGGCGGCAAAGGCGTCGATGCGTCCAGCCCCGTCCGACATGATCTCCTCGCGCACGAACGTGGCGTTGTTCATCAGCGCCAGCTTGACCTGCGCCGGCGTCCAGTCGTGATGCAGCGCCTTCACGAGCGCGGCCGCTCCGGCCACATGCGGCGAGGCCATCGACGTGCCGCTCAAATTGCCGTAGTTGTTCCCGGGCAACGACGACAGAATCGAAACGCCCGGCGCGATCACGTCCGGCTTGATGGCCATATTTTTCATGTTCGGCCCACGCGACGAGAAGCTGGCGATGTTGTCGCCGAGATCGCTCGCGCCGACGGTGATCGCGCTGCGCGCTGTCCCAGGGCTGCCGATGTTGTGGTAGGTAATGATTCCGTTAACGAACGCGGCGTTTCCCGCGGCGATGGCGAAGGTGACGCCGGCAGCGGAGGCATTGTCGATGGCCACGCAACCGGGATCGTCGGGATTGCCGCCTCCGCCGAGGCTCAGATTCGCGACGTCCACGTGGTCGGCTGTGTTGCCGTCGTGATTCGGATCGGCGGCGCGCTCGATGGCCGCAATCACATTCGATTCGCTGCCGCTGCCGTTCGCGCCGAGGACTTTGTAGGCCATGAGCGACACGTCCGGAGCGACACCGGTGATGGTTTCCGACTGCCCTGCCACGATTCCGGAAACGTGAGTGCCGTGGCCGTTGTCGTCCATCGGATCGGCATCGTTATTGACGAAATCCCAGCCACCTTTGACTTTGAATCCCGGTCCGAAGCCGTTGCCGAGGGCGGGATGCGTGTAGTCGATTCCCGTGTCGATGATCGCCACCGTCACGCCCGCGCCGCGCGAGCCGAGCGACGACCACACTTTCGGAGCATTAATGAGTGTGATGTTGGGGCCGTCCGCAAGCGCATGCATGGGGACGTCGGCCACGACTCGTTTGACATACGGCAGCGCGCGAATCTGATCGATGGCTTCGCGCGGCGCGTCGATGGCCACACCGTTGAAGACGACGGAGAACTCGCGGCGGATCTCCGGTTCCATCGCCGTCTTGGCGCTGCGTTTCGCGTTCAGGATGTTGGCGAAGTCGTTGCGGAACCGCGTGAACGTCGCCCGATAGTCGATGGCCGTCTTCGCGGCCGCGTTCGCCGCGACCGGCGGCGCGACGAATTCGACGATGAATCCGTGGCTCGGCTCCGGACCAGACGGCAGGACGATTTCCGTCCCGTCCGCGCGTTCCGCACGGACGTGCGAGTCGGCAATGAATTGCGCCGAGGCGGAGATAGCAATGGCAAAGACGACGATGACAGTCGCGGACTGGCGCATAGGAGGACTCCCGGCTTGCAAACTGCGTGCGTTGAGTATCGTTTGAAGCCGCACGCGGCGGGCGATATTTCCCGCCAATAACGCCTCAGGCCGTCAGAGGAAGCGCCGAAGGTTCTCTTTCCACCACGGCCAGTCGTGGCCGAAGACGCCGCCCCAGATCTCGAGGTGATTCGGGATCCCTTTCGACCAGAGCATCGATGAAAACTCGCGGTTCTTGTCGACGATCGTGTCGTACTCGCCCGTGGCGATGATCCAGTCGACGCGCGAAAGCTTGCCCGCCCATTCGCCGTCCATGTTCGGAATGTAGGCGGTCGGGCAGTTGAAGTAGCAGTTCTCGTCCCAGTAGCCGTCGAGTTGCGCGTGGATGTCGTAGATGCCGGAGAAGCAGATGGCGCGGCTGACCACATCCGGATAGCGCGCGGCGAAATTCGCGGCGTGATACGCGCCGAAACTCGCGCCGTAAACCGCGAGGTCGCCGCGTTGCGCGCGGTTGAAGATGTACGGCGTCAGCTCGTGACGAAGATACGCGTCGTACTGCGCGTGACGCGCAGCGCGGACGGCCGGATGAACGTTGCGGTTGTACCAGCTCTCCTCGTTCACGGTGTCGACGAGCACGAGCTGAATCTCACCGTTGTCGACTTTGTCCGCGAGCGAGTCAGGGATGCCGCGGTCGGCGTTTTCGGAGTAGCGTCCAGCCGAGGTCGGGAAGAGCATCACCGGCCGGCCGAACTTGCCGTACCAGAGAAACTCCATGGGGCGACCGAGGGCGTTGCTGTGCCATTGCACGTGTTCGGTGTACATGTGATCGTCGGCGCCTCGTTTGCGGCAGGGCGGGCGATTCTATACGATCCGCCGCCCGGAGAAATCAATGCGAAAAAAGCGAATTGCACTTGTGTTCGGCATGGAAGACACCTTCCCCTGGGCGTTGATCGACGCCATCAACGCGCGCGGCGGCGATCAGGTCGAAGCGATGCCCGCCGAGATCTCGTACCTCAAAGATGACGGCGTCTTTCCATACGATCTGATTCTCGATCGCATCAGCCACGAGATCCCGTTTTACCGCACGTACGTGAAGTGCGCGGCGGCGTCCGGCGTGCAGATCGTCAACAACCCGATCTGGTGGTCGGCCGATGACAAGTTCTTCGACAACCTCGTCGCCAAGTCAGTCAACGTGGCCGTGCCGAAGACCGTGCTCCTGCCGCACAAGAACTATCCGCCGAGCACCGAGGCCAAGTCGTTCCGCAACATGCGCTGGGTGAACTGGGACGAAGTCTTCGCCTACCTCGGCTTCCCGATCTTCATGAAGCCCGCGTACGGCGGCGGCTGGAAGGACGTTTACAAGTGCGACAACCGGCAGGAGTTTTTCGCCGCGTATGACCAGACCCGCGACCTCACCATGATGGCGCAGGAGGCGATCGAGTTCGACCGCTACTACCGCTGCTACGTCCTCGGCCGCAACCGCGTCCACATCATGCATTACGACCCGAAGCAGCCGCACCACCTGCGCTACGTGAAGAACCCGCCGCCGATGGAGCCGGAGTTCGAGGCCCGCGTCCGCCGCGACGCGATCGCGCTCTGCGATGCCCTCGGCTACGACATGAACACGGTCGAGTTCGCGGTGCGCGACGGCATCCCGATCGCCATTGACTTCATGAACTGCGCTCCCGACGCCGACCTCGCCTCGGTCGGCGAAGAGAACTTCAAATGGGTCGTCGAGAACATGGCCGAAGCGCTGATCGAGATCGTCACCAGCGGAAGAAAGCTCGAGCTGACCGGAACCTGGCCGCAGACGTTGAATACGAGCAAGGATGTGGAAACGGCGATTTAGTTCGAGTGGTCAGTGGTCAGGAACGCCGCTTGCTGACTGAGATCGTGGCCTGACCACTAGCCACTTCACACTGGTAGACTCCCGACCATGCCTCCACAACCTACATTCACCCTCGGCATCGAGGAGGAGTTTCAGGTCGTCGATCCCAAGACGCGCGAGCTGCGGTCGCACATCTCCGAGATGTTCGCGGAGGGGGAGAAGCGGCTCAAGGACGAGATCAAGCGCGAGATGCACGAGGCCGTCATTGAGGTCGGTACGCCGATCTGCAGCGACGTCGAGCATGCGCGCCGCGAAGTGACGCGGCTCCGGCGCGAGATCATCAACCTCTGCCGCGAGAGCGGACTGCGCATCGCCGCGTCGGGGACGCATCCGATCTCGCATTGGTCGAGCGTGCCGATCACATCGAATGAGCGCTACGACCAGATCGTCTACGACCTGCAGATGGTGGCCCGCGCGAATCTGATTTTCGGTCTGCACGTACACGTCGCCATCGAGGATCTGGAGACGCGGATGCAGGTCATGAACGCGGCCCGCTACTTCCTGCCGCACGTCTTCGCGCTGTCGGTCAACTCACCGTTCTGGTGCGGCCAGAACACCGGCTGGAAAAGTTACCGCGCGAAAGTTTTCGAGCGCTTCCCCCGCACCGGCATCCCCGACTCGTTCCGCTCGAACAGCGAGTACGAGGAGTACGTCGCGTTGCTCATCAGAACGAATTGCATGGACAACGCGAAAAAGATCTGGTGGGACGTCCGTCCGCACCCGTTCTTCCCGACGCTCGAATACCGCATCTGCGACGTCCCGATGCGCGTCGAAGAGACCATCTGCATCGCCGCGCTCTTCCAGGCCATCACCTACAAACTGTGGACGCTCTACAGCCGCAACATGGGGTGGCGCCTGTACCGCCGCATGCTCCTCAACGAGAACAAAGCCCGCGCGGCGCGCTTCGGAATCCAGGGAAAGCTGATCGACTTCAGCCGCAGCGAGGAAGTGCCGTACACCGATCTGCTCGAAGAGCTGCTCGCGTTCGTCGACGACGTCGTCGACCACCTCGGATCGCGCGAGGCGGTCTACTACGCCCGCACCATCGTCGCCCGCGGCACCGGCGCGGACCGGCAGTTGAAAAAATACGAAGAGACGAAAGACCTGCGCGCCGTCGTCGACTACATCATCGAAGAGACCGAGCACGGCGTCATCTGACATGCCACGACGCGACATTCATCAGCCCTACGATTTTTTCGAATACGTCCGCGTGACGGATTCCGAACCGCCGCCGGATTGCGACCGCATCGACGTGGCCATCCTCGACATGAACCACGCCTGGCCGAACCTTGGCCACGACTCGCTCGTTCACGCCGTCCTCGAATCCGCCGAGCCGCATCGCGATGCGCTCGTCGACGCCGGCGCAAAAGTGCGCGTGATCTCGTACGACGTGCGCCGCTCGCTGCAAATCCCGCCGTCGCCGAACGGACGTTTCCGGCTCTACGCCGGCACCGGCGGGCCGGGTCATCTCGATCCGCGCATGAACGACGGCGTCCGCGAAGAGAGCCAGGGCATCGCCGAAAATCCGGCGTGGGAAGCGCCGCTGTTCCGCCTTTTCGACGACATCGCCAAGCATCCCTCGGCATCACTACTCGGCGTCTGTCACAGCTTCGGTCTGATGTGCCGCTGGTCCGGCGCCGCACGCGCTGAGTTGCGCGCCGAAAAAAGCAGCGGGATGCCGGAGAACGTCCTCACGAATGACGCGGCGGAGCATCCGTGGTTCGGCGACTTCGCGACACAACTCCCCGACCGCCGCCACTTCCGCGTCGTCGACAACCGCCTCTTCGATCTGATCGCCGAGCAATCCTCGGCCACCGTCATCGCGCGCGAAGACGAGTCGAGCGACGGCGTGACGATGATCGAATTCGCGCGAACATCGGACGGCATCCCGCGCATCCTCGGCGTCAACCATCATCCCGAGATCATCGACCGCGAGCACATCATGACCGTGCTCGAAGAGAAGCGCGCGCACGGCGAGGTCTCGGAGTCGTGGTACCGCGAACGCGTCGAAACGATGCGCGATCTTTTCGCTCACCTCGAGCGCGAAAGCCGCCTCACCTCGGAGTACTCGCTCCTCGGGCCGCTCCGCCATCACCTCGGCGCGCTCATCGCCGAACGCTGCGAAGTCGCGATCGCGTAAGCACATGGATCCGCGCTTTCGTGGTTTGTTCAACTCGCAGATCACACCGGAGCGTTACGAGTGGTACATCCGCGAGCTGTCGTCGCGCCTCGACTGCACGTTCGAGTTTCGGTTAGCCGAGTCGCCGTTGTTTCTGCCGGACGATTTCAAGCGATCGATCGTCGACGCCGCGCAGGCGATCGTCACGCAACTCTCCGATCCGGCGCGCATCGAACAGATGAAGCGCGCCATTCCGGCGCGCTGGGACACGCCCGGCATGGACTCGCTGCCGAGCTTCACGCAGGTCGACTTCGCCGTCGTCCGCGAAAACGGCACGCTCGTCCCGAAGCTGATCGAGCTGCAGGGATTTCCGTCGCTGACATGCCTGCAAGTGACGCAGCGCGACGCGTGGCGCGACACGATGCGCTCGATGGACGGCCTCGACCGCGAATGGTCCTGCTGGTTCTCCGGCCTTGACCGCGACTCCTTCATCGAGCTCGCCAAGCGCACCATCACCGGCAGCCACGATCCCGCCGAAGTGATCCTGATGGACATCGATCCGCCGAAGCAGAAAACGTATCCCGACTTCGCGGCCACGAAGATGCTCACCGGCGTCGATGCCGTCGATCCACGGGCGCTCACGAAGCGCGGCAAGCAGCTCTTCCTCGGCAACACACGCATCCTCCGCATCTACAACCGCGTCGTCTTCGATGAGCTGATCGTCAAGAAGATCGAGATTCCGTTCGATTACCGCGAAGAGCTCGACGTCGAATGGGCGCCGCATCCGAACTGGTACTGGGCCTGGTCGAAGTATTCGCTGCCGTTCCTCGATCATCCGTCCGTGCCGCGGGCGACGTTCGTCTCCGACCTCGATCGCGTTCCCGACGACTTCACCGCGCGCTACGTTCTCAAGCCGCTCTTCTCGTTCGCCGGCGGCGGCGTGAACGTCGAGCCGGTCGCGGCTGATCTCGACGCGATTCCGGCAGAAGACCGCCACGCCTGGTGCGTGCAGGAGAAGATCGAATACGAGCCGGCGCTGCAGGCGGCGGACGGCGGCGGCGTGAAGATCGAAATCCGCATGATGTTTCTGCGTCCCGACGACGAAGCGAAACCGATCCTCGCGCAGAACCTGGTTCGCCTCTCGCGCGGCAAGATGCTGGGCGTCGATTTCAACAAGCAGTTCACCTGGGTGGGTTCATCGATTGCACTCTCACCGGAGTCGTGAGAGATGTTGAAACCGCCGCACCGCTGATCCCCTCGCGTCCGACCCTCAAGAAACTGCAAGTCGTCGCCGCCGGCTGTCAGGCCTGTCATCTCTGGGAGATCGGAACGCAGACGGTCTTCGGCGAAGGCAAGCCGTCGTCGACGGTGATGTTCGTCGGCGAACAGCCCGGCGACAAAGAAGACCTGAGCGGCCACCCCTTCGTCGGTCCCGCCGGCGCGCTGCTGGACAAAGCCTTGACCGAGGCCGGAATCGACCGCAAGACGGTCTACGTCACCAACGTCGTCAAGCATTTCAAATGGGAGCCGCGCGGCAAGCGCCGCATCCACAAGAAACCGAATGCAGCCGAGGTCACCGCCTGCCGCCCATGGCTCGAAGCGGAGGTGGCCGTCATCAAGCCCCGCGCGATCATCTGCCTCGGATCGACCGCCGCGCAGGCGGTGATCGGACCGAAGTTCCGCGTGTCGATTCAGCGCGCGCAGTTCGTCGAGTCCGACCTTGCGCCATTCGTGACTGCCACCGTCCATCCGTCGTCGATCCTCCGCGCTCCGACCGATGACGCGCGGCACGAGGAGATGCGCCGGTTCACGGAGGACCTCAGGACAATCTGGAAAGCACTGTCATCGTCCTAAGTCCGCAGCTGTGGCGACTACCCTTCGTTCTCGCCCGGCACGTTCCGCCGTTCGCGTCGGCGGCGCTCTTCGAACGCAAATCGCGGCCGGTTTTCCTGCGGCACTTCCATTCGATCCTCGGAGATCTCGCGCGGGATCACGCCGATGTATCCGAGATCGAAGTGGACGTGATCGTCCGCATTGAGGCCGGTCACGTGGCCGTACGGCAGCACGTGGATGTCGTCACTCAAATCCTCGGCGATGCCGTTGTACTTTTCGATCGACTCTTTGCCGCGCAGGATGGTCGTGCCGATGCGGTAGACGTCGGCGGCGGTCGCCCACATGTGCGGCGTCGCCGTGTGCGAAAGCTTGTGCGACGGCGAGCGATAGGCGCCGTTGACCGCGATGTGAACCGAGGCGCCGACCTCGCGCCGGAACTGCTCGAGGTAGAAAGCCAGCACGCGCACCGCGCACGGAACGTAGCGCGGAAACTGCTGTAGCCGCGGCGCTTCCTTCAGATCGACGAGCACGAATTCGTTGAGGCCGAAATGATGCGAGAGACGGATGCGCACCGCGGCTTCGTGGTCGGGAATCTCGTAAAAATAGCGCGGCAGACGATGCCGCCGCCCGTCGGCGTCGCGCATCATCTCGCCCGGTTTGAGCAGCGACCGCAGCTCGTCATCGAGATCGAAGGCGTCGACAACCTTGATCGGCTCCTGATCACTCATACGTCAGGCCGGCCAGCGTGTTGTAGATGTCGCGTGAGACGTCGGCGACGGCGGTGCCGCGCGCTTTGTCGGGTCCGAACTGCGTGAGGATCACCAGCACATACGGCTCGCGCCCTTCCAGAAAAACGATTCCGGCATCGTGATGCACAGTCGAGATATTGCCCGTTTTGTGTGCAACGCGTGCGGCTTTCGGCAGACCGGCGGGGATGCCGCTTCGGTACTGCTGCTCGAGCATGATGCCGAGCATTTCTTTGCACGCTTCCTCGGAAAATGCTTTGCCGTCGGCGATGACGCGCAGCATTTTCAGCAAGCCGTTCGCGGTCACTTCGTTGTTCAGGCCCGCCGCGAATGCGGCCTGATCTTCGACACCGCGCAGCACGCGAACGCCGTCGATATCGAGCTCGTCGAGTGCGAATTGAATCGTCTCGATGCCGATGACGTCGACGAGCAGATTCGTGGCGAGGTTGCTCGACTTCGTGATCATCCAGTACGCCAACTCTTTCACCGTGAGCGTCTTGCCGAGGTGGCCGTAGACGTCGGGATCTGCATCGCGGCCGAGGTCGAGCATGAACGGCTCGCGGTTGACGATGCTGGTGAAGCGGTTGCGCACGTGAACGGGCGAGTCGAGAGCAAGCGTGCCACGGTCGATTTCGCGGAAAACGCCGAGGAGCACCGCCAGCTTCATCGTCGACGCGGCGTGGAAGTAATGGTCGGCGTTGAACGACCACTGAATCGTCGTCTGCGCGTCCCAGAACGAGATGCCGAGATCCTCGAGGTCATGATCCTTCTTGATCTTGAGGACGTTGCGGTAAAGAGAAATCTCCGACGCTGCGACCGAATCGGTCGGCGGTGGCACCGGCAATTTTTCATCGTCGGATTTCGACTTCAACTTCATCGCGGCGCGAATGGTACTGAATCCTCGGCGATGCCGTTGCAAGTTTCGGGCGCTGTTGCGTTTCATCGTCCGGCCGCGCGCAGCCAACGGCCGATCTGCCCGATGCCGTAGATGATGTCGTCGACGTTCGCCGCGTACGAAATGCGCACGAATCCTTCGCCGAGCGAGCCGAACGCGATGCCGGGGATGACGAGGACGGCCGCATCGGTGGCGAGCGTTTTGGCGAACATGACAGTGTCGCACGCGGGCACCGGCACGAACGCGTAGAAGGCGCCGGCGGGCGGAGGAATGTCGACTTCCAGCTCGCGCGAAATTGCGGCCAGCGCAGCTTCGCGCTGCTTGCGGAATTGCGCGCGGATCTGATCGAGCCACGATCGATTCCAATCGGGACGAATGAGAATCGCCTCGGCCAGCGACTGCGAAAACGCCGACGCACACGTGGCGATGTACTGATGCGCGGTCACGATCGGCTTCATCACGGCCTCGGCAGCGATGGCCCAGCCGAGGCGCAGTCCGGTCATGGCGTGGCTCTTCGACATGCCGCCGACGACGATGACGTTGTCCGACATTCCGAGCATCGACGGCGGTTTTTCGTCGTACCAGATCTCGGAATAGACCTCGTCGCTGACGACCAGCGGTCCGGCGTTGGCGATCTTCCGCAATGTCTCTTCGTCGATCACACTGCCGAGCGGATTCGATGGCGAGTTGACGACGATCAGCTTCGTCCTCGGCGTGATTTTTTTCAGCAGCGCATCGATGTCGACGCGCCAGTCCGCTGGTTCGAGATCGTAAGTCACGACCGTCGCGCCGGCGATACGGGCGAGCGTTGCGTACGCGAGGAAGCCCGGATTCGGCACGAGCACTTCATCACCCGGATCGACGTAAGCCTGAAAAATCGAGAACAGCGCTTCCTCGGTGCCAGCCGTGACGCAGATTTCGAGTCCACTCTCTCCGGCGATGAGTTTGCGAAGCGAAAGCGTTCCCGCGTTCGGCGTGTAGTGCCACGAACCGTTCGCCGCGGCATCGACGGCAAGCTTGCGCAGGTTCTCATCCGGCTCGACGTTCGGCTCGCCGATACCGAGGTTGACGGAAAGCGGCGTCGCGAGCGCGTTGATCTGGCGAATGAGAGAGATTTCGATGTGGGCGAAGCGCTTCGCGGGCGTCACGTCAATTCACCCTGCGTGAAGAAACGTTGAACCACAGAGACACAGAGATCACAGAATTCTTTGTGCCCTCTGTGCCTCCGTGGTTAAAAGCTTTTGACGTGCGCGTCACCGCAATGCGTCCTCGAGCGCCGTGGCGCTGTCGGTTTTTTCGTCGCGATACTTCACGATCACCGGCGTGTAGACGTGCAGCGAATGCTCGTTCGCGAATTCGCCTTTCATCGGACGCGAACCGGGGATGACGACGGCGCCGTACGGGATCTCCAGCGGGCGATCGGCAGTCCGGCGATAAATCTGGCCGCGAACAGTGTCGTAGACCGGCGTCGATCCGGTAAGCACGACGCCGGCTCCGATGACGGCGCGGCCGCGGACGATCGTCCCTTCGTAGATGCCGCAGTTGCCGCCGACGATGACGTCGTCTTCGATGATGACCGGCAGTCCGCCGACCGGTTCGAGGACGCCGCCGATCTGCGCGGCTGCCGACAAATGCACGCGCTTCCCGATCTGTGCGCAGGAGCCGACCAGCGCGTGCGAGTCGATCATCGTGTCTTCATCGACATACGCGCCGACATTGACGTACGCCGGCGGCATCATCACCACGCCCTTCGCCACGAACGCGCCGCGCCGCACGGACGATCCGCCGGGCACGATGCGCACGCCGTCGTCGACGCGGAAGCGGCGCGTCGGCATCGTGTCTTTGTCGATGAACGTCAGCGCGCCCGAGCCGGCCTCGGTGATCACGCCGATGCGAAACGCCGTCAGGATTCCCTGCTTCACCCACGGCTGCGCGTGCCAGATACCGTCGTCGTCACGCGTTGCGGAGCGGATCGCGCCGTGCTCCAACTCCGCGAGAAAGTCGCCGATCGTCTTGACCGCTTGCCAGCGCTCTGTCGCGGGCGTGATCGCGGCGAGGCGTTCCTGAAGCGAGTCGGCCATTACGACAACCCACACTCTTTCAGGATCGCTTCGAGCTTCTTCCGATTCGCGTCGGTGATCGGCGCGAGCGGCGAGCGGACGGTGTCGCTGGGAATGATATCGAGGAGCTTGCAGGCGAACTTGACGGGGCCGGGATTCGACTCCATGAAGTTGCCGAGGAGCAGTGGAAGAACGCGGTAGTGGACGGCGCGTGCGGCGGCGAAATCGCCGCGCAGCGCGGCAGTGACGAGGTCGGACATGAGCCGCGGGATTTCGTTCGAGGCGACGGAGACGAGGCCGTCGGCGCCGGCAGCGATGAGCGGCAGCGTCCAGGCGTCGTCGCCGCTGAGGACGACGAAGCCGTCGGCGCGATCGCGGATCACGGTCATGATCTGCTCGAGGTTCGCCGAGGCCTCTTTGACGCCGATGATGTTCGGAATGTCGGCCGCCATGCGCAGCGTCGTCTCCGCGGTCATATTCACGCCGGTGCGGCCGGGGACGTTGTACATGATCATCGGGAAACCGGATTTCTTTTTCTCGATCGCCTCGGCTTGCAATCCGAAATGGCGGCGCAGTCCGTCCGGAGTCGGCTTGTTGTAGTACGGCGTGATCGTCAGGACGCCGTCCGCTCCGATGTCGATGGCCTGTTCGGCCAGCTCGATCGCGCGCGGCGTCGAGTTGCTGCCGGCGCCGGCGAGGACGGCCACGCGTCCGTTGGCGCGGCGGACGACGATCTCGACGACGCGGCGATGCTCATCCGCGTTCAGCGCCGGATTCTCGCCGGTGGTGCCGCACGGGACGAGGAAATCGACGCCGCCATCGATTTGAAAATCGACGAAGCGTTCGAGCGCCGATTCGTCAAGCGCGCCGCTTTCGGTGAACGGCGTAATCAGGGCTGTTCCGAGGCCGCGAAACGTTCCATTTTGCAGGGTCATGACATCACCAGCTCTTCAAATCGAAACAATCCTTTGCGGCCGCGCAGGAGTGCGGCGGCCATGACCGCGCCGCGGGCGAAGCCTTCGCGGTTGCGGGCACGGTGCGAGATCTCGATGAGATCGTCCGGCGAGTCGAAGAAGAGCGTGTGCAAGCCGAACTCGGCGCCGACGCGTGAGGAAACGATGGCCGGATCGAGTTTGCCGTCGCTGCCGCTTTTCGTCGCGGCAGCGATGCGCAACGCGGTGCCGCTCGGCGCGTCCAGCTTCTGCGAATGATGGCGCTCTTCCATCCCCGCCGCGTACTGCGGGAATCGTGCAACGAGTTCCCCGGCTCGCTGCGCCAGCGCGAAGACGACGTTCGCTCCGGGCGAAAAGTTCGACGCGTACACGCACGCGATGCCCGCGCCTTGCACGCGCTCCTGCACTTCGGCGAGCCGATCGTTCCAGCCGGTCGTGCCGATGACGAGATTCACCTTGTTGTCGCACGCGCGCGCCAGCGTGTCGTCGAGCGCGCCCGCGTGCGAGAAATCGATCATGACCTCGGCATCACCAAGCGGCTCATCGCGATCGACATCGAGAATGCAGACCACTTCGTGGCCCAACTCGCGCGCAACTTTCTCGATCGTCTGCCCCATCTTGCCGTAGCCGTGAATGGCGATCTTCACACCGCCACCGCCTGCTCGAAGAGCGCCGCGTGAATGCGCTGGATGGCGTCGTCCGACTCGGCATCGTCGATGACGATGCTCAGATTGAGTCCGGAGCGCCCGAGCGACAGCATCTGCATCCGAACGCCTTGCATCGCCTCGAACACGCGCGCGCCGACCATCGCATCGGCCAGCAGATTGCGGCCGACGATGGCGATGATGCATTGCCCGTTGATCACTTCGACGTCCGCGACGCCGGCCAACCGCGTCTTCAATTCATCGAGATCGTGCTGCTCGTCGACGGTCACCGACACCGAAACCTCCGAGGTGGCAATCAGATCGACCGAGATTTTCAGCGCTTCGAAAATGTCGAACAGCTTCGCCAGAAAACCGTGCGCGCCGAGCATCTTGTTCGAGGTCATGTGCACGACGGTGACGTTCCGTTTGCGCGCGACGGACCGCGGCCCGCGCGGGCGATCGGTGCCTTCGCGCGTGATGAGCGTGCCGGGCGAGGCCGGATTGTGCGTGTTGAGCACGCGCACCGGAATGCCCGCTTCGATAGCCGGCTCCAGCGTGCGCGGATGCAGCTTCGCGCCGAACGACGCGAGTTCCGCTGCCTCTTCGTGGGAAAGGTGATCGATGACGCGCGCGCACGGCACGAAGCGCGGATCACACGTCAGCAGGCCGTCCACATCAGTCCAGATCTGCACCTCGGATGCGCCAACTGCGGCGGCAACGATCGCCGCGCTGTAGTCGGAACCGTTGCGGCCGAGCGTTGTCGTGGCGCCGTCGACGGTACGTCCGATAAACCCGCCGAGGACGGGGATGTGATTGCGCTCGATGATCGGAAGAAGCGTTTTCCGCGCGGCCTCGGAGGTCAAATCCATGCGCGGGGTCGCGCCGCCGAAGTGGTCGTTGGTCCAAATGACGTCCTCGGACTCGACATGCTCGCCCGGCAGCGCGCGCATCATCATTGAATACGCGAAGAGCACGGACGATAGCTTCTCGCCGATCGAAACGATCTTGTCGTGCGCGCGGGCGGTGACCTCGCGCAACAGCGTGATGCCGCGCAGGATCGTGTGGATTTCCTCGATCTGTTTGTCGAGCCGCTTCACGAACGCTTCGAAGAAGTCGAACTTCTGCTGCACGAGGCGCATGGCCACATCTTCGTGACGCTGCCGCACGCGATCGACGATCGCTTTGACGCGATCGCCATCACCCGCGCACGCCGCCTCGGTGGCCGCGACGAGATCGTTCGTGACGCCCGAAAGCGCGGAAACGACGACGATCGGATTCAACTCGCGCCGCTCGGCGACGATGTCGATCGCGTTCGCGACGCGCTCCGCATCGCCGACCGAGGTGCCGCCGAATTTGATGACGATCACGCGCCACCGCCCGGCCAGTGCTGAATCACAACATCCCTTTCGCGTCCAACAGCTCCGCGTTCAACAGCGCTGCGCCGGCGGCGCCGCGGATCGTGTTGTGGACGAGGGCGACCATGCGGATGTCGAGGAGGGGGCAGGGGCGGAGGCGGCCGACGGTGACGGCCATGCCGCGCTCGCGCTCGCGGTCGAGTCGCGGCTGCGGGCGATCCTGTTCGGAGACGTAGTGGACCGGCTGTTTCGGCGCCGAGGGGAGGTTCAGGTGCTGCGGCTCGCCGGTGAAGTTGCGGATCGCGTCGCGGATCGCGTCGAGATCGACGGCGCCGTCGCGGAGCTTGAGCGAGATCGTCATCAAATGACCGTCGATCGTCGCGACGCGATTGACCTGCGCGGAGATGCGGAACGGTGCGTCGATGAAGCGATCGTCGTCCCAGCGCCCGAGTATTTTGCGCGGTTCGGTCTCGATCTTTTCCTCTTCGCCGCCGCCGATGAACGGGATGACGTTGTCGAGAATCGCGTACGACGAAACGCCCGCGTAACCGGCGCCGGAGATGGCCTGCATCGTGGTGACGTGGAGTTGGTCGATGCCGAACGCGCGTTCGATCGGCGCGATGGCCATCGCCAGTCCGATCGTGGAGCAATTCGGATTCGTGACGATGTAGCCATTGCCGCCGCGGCGTTCTTTCTGGCGCTTGATCGCGCCGAGGTGATCGGCATTGATCTCGGGGATCAGCAGCGGGACGTCGGTGTCCATGCGGTGATTGCGCGAATTCGATACGACGACGCATCCGCGATTCGCGTAGTCATCCTCGGCTTCGCCGGCGACGGAAGAGTCGAGTCCGGAGAAAACCAGACGCGATTCGAGACTCGCGCCGAGCGGCATCACTTCGAGTTCGGATGCCGAGGTGGGAAGGAGCGTGTCGAGACGCCAGCCGGCGGCGTCGCCGTACGCGCGTCCGGCGCTCCGTTCCGAGGCCACGACCTCGTGCAAGCGGAACCAGGGATGCGCTTCGAGGAGTTGCACGAAACGCTGGCCGACGGAGCCGGTCGCGCCGAGGACGGCCACGGGGATGCGGCGATCTCGAGTTTCAGCGCGCGTCGGCAACGTCAGTGTTTCGGTCATTCAGCCTCATGTGTTGCAAGAACGATTCTAAGCCGAAGAACGCGGCCAGATGGACGATGCGAATGGCGGTAGTCCACGCGGCGAGCGGACCCGCTCCGATGCCGTCGAGCGGCGCGGTGAACGGCGCGTGCAGCGGACCCCATCGAAAGATGATCGATCCGTGCGTGGGCGAAGTCATCTCGGCGAAGTCGTGAAACAGCGCGCCCTCGGTGATGATGACGTCCCAAATCACAATCCACCACGCCACGGCGCGCCAGCGTTTTACGGCCGGGACGAGCAACGCGGGGATGATCACCGGCGCGAGGACATACCAGTACCAACCTTCTTTGCCGCCGATCGGTATGTCGTTGCCCCCGCGCCGCGCAAGCACGCAGGCGACGACGTTGTAGGCCTGAGCCAGCGCAAAAAAACCAAGCGCGGCAAACGCCAGGAAGGCTGGACTTCCGGCGCCTCGTTCGCTGGTGCTCCGCAGCCAAACCGCCAGGAGCAGCATGAGGACGATCGGCCCGAGGTAAACCGCAATCGCCGCGGGTCGCAACGCATCATTGAACTGTCCCGACGTCCACGCCGCACTGGCTATCGTCACGCGAACGATCTCGCTGACACTGATCTTCGCCTCGTAAACCACGCCACCGGGCCTATCGAACGCCACGACACCCAACGGATTGCGCGTACGCGAAGAAAGCTCGGCGAAAGTGAAGAGCACCGCGATCAGCGAAATCACCATCACGGCGATGAAGCGCTTCTTGGGAGCTCGCTGTCGCAACCACAACGCCGGCAGGATGACCAGCAAAGGCCACGTGTACATCTTCGCGTTCAGCGCCAGTCCCCAGACGATCGCCTCGGCTGCAATTCCGAACGCACGTTTGGGAGCGCACACACTGATCAGCACCGCGATCGCTGCGAGCATGCACGCGAACGCATCGTTGCCCGCGCGGATGACGAGTGTTTCCCACGTCGGCAGCGACACGACGATCGCACCGCCGAGGATACCGATCGGTCCGAACCAGCGCCGTCCGATTTCGGCGATTGCGACGACGGTAATGAGCGCGAAGAGGAGCGACATCGCGCGCCAGGCGCGCAATTCGAAGAGCGCGTTGCGCGCGGGCACGAGCGGCGCGATGAGCGAGTAATAGATGCTTGTCTGCTGCGCTTCGTAGTTTTTGACGACGTAGGGTTTGAGATCGGCCTGAATCAGCGGCCGGTCGATGGCGATTACTTCTCGCCCCACGGTCGACACATCAGCCGGTCCTCCCATCCTGAGCACGACGCCGTCAGAAAGAAGGAGACGCTCAACGTTCTGCGCGGCGGCCGCGATGCTCCTCATTAGATATGGCGGGATCGACGGCTCCGTCGTCGTCGGATTGCGATGCTCTGCCCTCACGAACGCCAGCCGCGCAACGTGGTAGACCTCATCGAGCCCCGCGTAAGGCGGCATCGCCGCCATCTGCAACAGCAGGCGCGCCGATGCGCAGACGATCAGCAGCGCGTACGCAATCTGCGTTTTCGTGAACGTCATTGGGCGCGATGGTACCCTCCGCAGCCGCTTGGCCACGCACGATCCGTATGCCGCGCTTCGCGTCAGAAACTTTCTCTGGCTGATCCTCGGCTATGCCACTTCCACCGTCGCGCGCGAGGCGCAGATCGTCGTCGTCGGGTGGCAGGTCTTCCAGGCCACGCGCGATCCGTTGGCGCTCGGGATGATCGGGCTCGCCGAGGCGCTGCCGTTCATTGCGGTGGCGTTGTATGCGGGACATGTGGCCGATCGATTTCCGCGGCGTCCGATTGCAATCGCCGGCACGTTCGCGATGCTGCTCTCCGCGATCGCGCTGCTGCTCTTCACCACCAGCGGCATGATCGGCCACGGACACGTCTGGCCGATCTACCTCGTCATTTTCCTCAGCGGCATCGCGCGAAGTTTCATCCGTCCCGCATTCACGGCCTTGTCGGCCGAGGTCATGACGCGCGACCTGTTTGCAAACGCGGTGGCGTGGCGCAGCTCGACGTGGCAATTCGCGGCCGTCCTCGGTCCGGCAATCGGCGGATTGATCTACGGCTTCGCGGGTGCCGCCACCGCGTACGCCGTCGTCATCGTGATGATGACCCTCTCGCTCGGCGCACTCTGGCTGATCGCGCACGATGCGCGGCCGCAAGAGGGCGAACAGATGCCGATCGGCGAGAGCCTACGCATTGGAATCCGCTTCCTCCTCGGCCAGCGGATTCTCCTCGCGGCGATGACGCTCGATCTTTTTTCAGTCCTCTTCGGAGGCGCCGTCGCGCTGCTGCCGGTCTTCGCGCACCTGCTCGGCGCCGGACCGCAAGGCCTCGGCATCCTCCGCGCGGCGCCGGCCGCAGGATCGCTGGTGACCGGCATCATCGTCGCGCACCGCCGGCCGATGCGGCGCACCGGCGCGGCGCTCTTCACCTCGGTGGCGATCTTCGGAGTGACGATCATCGGCTTCGCAATCTCGCGCAGCTTCTGGATTTCGTTCGCGCTGCTGACGATCGGCGGGATGGCCGACAACGTGAGCGTCATCATTCGCGGAACATTGCTGCAGACGCTGACGCCGCAGCACATGCTCGGCCGCGTGTCGTCCGTGAATCAGATCTTCATCGGTTCATCGAACGAGATCGGCGCATTCGAATCCGGCCTCGCCGCCCGCCTCCTCGGCACCGTCCCATCGGTCATCTTCGGCGGCGTGATGACGCTGATCGTCGTCGCGCTGACGATGACGTGGGCGCCGCAGCTGCGGAAGATGCGCGAGATCGATGAAGTCAAAAACGTTTAACGCTTTTGTAGTCACTCTTCAGGCAGTAGAAAACCTACTCCGGCACAGAGAGACGTAGCGAAAATTCATCGGGATTTCTTCACGCGCGGGATAGCCTCGGTGCGATGTTGACCCCGGATCCCAATGTCCCGATCAAAGGCCGCGGCGCGAGCTGGAACCCGCAGAACCGCTTCGAACGAATCGAATATGTTCACGACGAAGATGCGCACGACGACGATGAGCCGTCGCCGCTGCCGCGCACGATTTTTCTGCGCGATCCGACGCGAACGATCCTCGCGCACAACGACAGCCCGGACGTCGGCTTCGACACGAGCATCAATCCGTACCGCGGCTGCGAGCACGGCTGCATCTACTGCTTCGCGCGCCCTTCCCACGAATACCTCGGCTTCTCGGCGGGCCTCGAATTCGAAACGAAGATCCTGGTGAAGGACGACGCGCCGGAGCTGCTTCGCGAAGAGCTGATGTCGAAGAAATACCAGCCGCGCATGATCGCCATCAGCGGCGTCACCGATCCCTATCAGCCGATCGAGCGGAAGCTGCAGATCACGCGGCGATGCCTGCAGGTGCTGGCGGAGTTCCGCAATCCAGTCGGCATCATCACCAAGAACCACCTCGTCACGCGCGACATCGACGTCCTGCAGGAACTGGCGGCGCACAACGCCGTGTCGGTCCACATCTCCGTGACGACGCTGGACCCGCATCTCGCCAACCTGATGGAGCCGCGTGCGTCGCGGCCGGAGCTGCGCATCGCGGCGATCGAGATGCTGGCGAAGGCGGGCATCCCGGTCGGTGTGATGGTCGCGCCGATCATTCCGGCCATCACCGATCACGAGATGCCGAACATCCTTAAGGCTGTCGCGGACGCCGGCGGCACGAGCGCTGGATTCGTCGTCCTGCGTCTGCCGTGGGCCGTCGCGCCGCTGTTCGAGAAGTGGCTCGAAGAGCACTACCCCGACCGCAAAGAGAAGGTGATGAACCGCGTCCGCGACCTACGCGAGGGGAAGCTGTACGACCCGCAGTGGGGAGTCCGGCAGCGCGGCAAAGGGATCTTCGCCGATCAGATCGCGTCGATGTTCGAAGTCACGTGCCGGCGCCTCCATCTCAACGAGAAACGCTACGACCTAAGCGCTGAGGCTTTCCGGCGTCCAACACCGCAGGGCAGCCTCTTTTGAGCGCTGCTCGATCGCGTTCGCCGCGCACTCGGTGACGGTCTCGATCAAATTGTGGAGGTCGAAGGGCTTGCGCAGCAGCGCCCAGACCAACTGCTGATCGTGGAAATCGCGCAGCGTGATTTCCGCCACGGCCGTAACGACGATGACGCGTTCCAGCATTGCGCACCGCTCGGCTTTCAGAAAACGGATGATTTCGAATCCGTTCAGCCGAGGGAGCATGAGGTCGAGGAGGATGGCGTCGTAGTCGCGGGTGCGAAGTTTTTTCTCCGCTTCGGCGCCGTCAATGGCGATGTCGCAATCGAAACCTTTGCGGCGAAGGACAACAGTGAGGAGCTCGCGGATACCGGGGTCGTCGTCGATGATGAGGATCATGGGATGGCGGATTTTGCACGGGACGACGTTCCGTGTCTGTCCGTTTGCGTACGTCGGCATGAATTTTGTTCTTACCAAGTCAGGCTCATGCACCGTTCTACGTTGCGTCAGAACCTGCTGTTGAATGCACTTCCCGATGCATCGTTCGAGGCATTGGCTGGTCATTTCAAGATTCATGAACAGCCAGTCAGCAAACGTCTTTTCGAGCAGGACTCACGCACCGACGTCTACTTTCCGTTGACCGCGGTGATCTCGCTGATCCGGAACCTGCAGGACGGCGAGTCACTCGAGGTGAGCATGGTCGGCGCGGAAGGACTGGCCGGAATCAACGCCGTTCTCGGCGTCGAGGAGAATCCGGTTGAAGGGCTGATCCAGGGAGCCGGTCTGGTGGCATCGATCGGCGGAAGAGAGCTTCGCAGGCAGATGGACGCCGACCCGGCGCTGCGTCATATCCTGCACGGCTTTGTCTACGCGACCATCGCCCACGTCTCGCAACTGGCATGTTGCAACCGATTGCACGTGGTCGAACAACGGCTCGCGCACTGGCTCCTGCTGCTGCAGGACCGCACCGGTTCCGATGAGATGCCGATGACTCAGGAGTTCCTCGGGCGCATGCTCTCGACGCGCCGCGCCGGCATCAACGCGGCGATGAAGGCGCTGGAGTTGGCCGGCACGATTCAGCACGAACGCGGACGCGTCCGCGTCATCGATCGCGTCAAGCTCGAACAAGCATCGTGCGAGTGCTACCGCGCGATGTTCGAGGAGTACGAGCGCGCACTGGGATTTCCTCCCGTCGTTGCGATAGCGTCCGCACGATGAGCGACGACGCGAAGAAAGTTTTCGAAGGGAAGCACCTGCTTGTTCTCGAGCGCGACAACTGGCAATTCATCGAGCGCAGGAAAGGCAAGTCGGCGGTGGTGATCCTCGCCGTTACCGACGATGACCGCATCCTCTTCGTCGAGCAGTTCCGCCGTCCCGTCAATGCGCGTGTCATCGACTTTCCGGCCGGCCTGGTCGGCGACGAAGAAGGCCACGACGATCCCGCCGAAACCGCGAAGAAGGAGTTGCTCGAAGAAACGGGCTGCGCCTGCGCGCACGTGGAACGCCTCACCTCCGGCCCGACCTCGCCCGGCATCACGTCCGAAACGGTCGCGTTCTACGCCGCCTCGGGACTCGAACAGCGCAACGCGGGCGGCGGCGTGGGCGGCGAGGACATCACCGTCCACCGCATCCCGCGGAACGGCGTCACCGACTGGCTGAAACGAAAAAACGGCGAGGGCGTGCTGATCGATGTGAAGGTTTGGGCCGGACTGTGGTGGCTGTCGTAGCGAAAGCAGTTCACCACAGAGGCACAGAGGACACAGAAGAACCCCTTTGTGCTCTCTGTGTCTCTGTGGTTTGAGTCTTCCGTCACGCTCGCAGCCGCTCCAGAATCTTCTCGTGCACGCCTTCGAACGATCCGGATGACATCACCAGAATGACGTCATCCGCCTTCGCATCGCGCGCGACGGTATCGGCAATTGCATCGATGTCGTCGGTCTGTTCGGCGGGGATGCCGTCCGCGTTCAGGCGCTGCACGATCGCCGGGACCGACATCATCTTCTCGAGGCCGTAGCGCGTTTCGTAGCGGCCTTTGTGGAAGATCGGACCGACGATGACACGGTCTGCCTGGTGGAAGGCATCGGTGTAGCCGCTCTCAAACTCCTTGCGGCTCGACGAAATCGAACGCGGCTCGAACAGCGCCCAGATCCGTTGACCGGGAAAACGGCGCTTCGCACCGGCCAGCGTCGTCTCGATCGCCGTTGGATGGTGTGCGAAGTCGTCGATGACCGTGACGCCACGTTCTACGCCGCGAACTTCCATCCGCCGCTTGATGCCCTGAAACGTCTCCAGTCCGCGCTGGATCTCCTCGGCCGAAACGCCGCGCATGCGGGCGATGGCGATGACGGCAAGCGCATTGACGACATTGTGTTGGCCGGAGAGATTCGTGCAGAAGCGAAACCATTCGCTCCCCTCCCACCACGCCGTAAAGGCATTCCCCTCGGGCGCGAACTCGACGTCCGTCGCGAAAATATCGCAGCCGCGCGACATGCCGAACGTGAACCAGCGCGCACGGGCGTCGGAGCGAAGCGCGATGACGTTCGCGTCGTCGCCATTCGCCACGATCACGTCCTCGGGCGCGACCTGCTGCACGCCGTGACGGAATGCTTCGATGATCGCATCGAGGTTCGCGTAGATGTCGGCGTGATCGAACTCGATGTTGTTCAGCAGGAACGTGTTCGCGTGGTAGTGCAGAAACTTCGGACCTTTATCAAAGAACGACGTGTTGTATTCGTCGCCTTCGATCACGAACTCCGGCCCGTCGCCGAGCTTGAAGTTCTGATTGAAATTCAGCGGAATCCCGCCGACGACCATGCTCGGATTGCGTCCGGCCGATTCCAGCAGCCATGCCATCAGCGATGTCGTCGTAGTTTTTCCGTGCGTCCCCGCCACGACGATCGAATGCTTCTCTTTGATGAAGAGCTCGTGAATCGCCTCCGGCATTGAGGTGTACGGCAGGTCGAGCTCCAGCGTCGCCGCGGCTTCGGCGTTGGTCGAGGCCGCCACATTGCCGATCACGACCAGATTTGGATGGAACGTGACGAGGTGGTCCTTCGTATACCCCTCGAGTACGGCAATGCCGAGGCGGTCGAGATAGGTCGACATCGGCGGATAGACGTGCTCGTCGGAGCCGGCCACTTCGTAGCCGCGCTCCTTCAGCATTCCGGCGAGCGAGGCCATGGCCGTACCGCCGATCCCGATGAGGTAGACCTTTTTCAGAGGTGGTAGTTCTTTGACGTGAGCCATTGCGGGTGCGAACTGAGCAAGAAGCATGCTCCGCGGGCGCCGATTGTAGAATGACCGGCCCGTTCGCGAGGGAATCGTCATTCGTGATGGGATGTTCGAACCCGCGTCCACGAGTAACTTTTTATCCGTTCAACACAGGAGGATTTTGTCCATGTCGTCGAAGCGAATTCTTGTCGTCATGATCGCGGTCCTCGTCGCGTTGACCGCCACCCTTTCCTTTGCCGCCGATCAGCCGGCCAAGGCGAAAAAGACGGCGGCTCCCGCGGCGAAGAAAGCCGAAGCCGCAAAGGAAGCAGAGAAGGCGCCCCGCCTCACGATCGTCGAGCCCGTCAAGGACTACGGCACGATCGCCAAGGGCGAGAAACTCGACTGGTCGTTCCTCGTCAAGAACACCGGCGACACCGATCTGCAGATCATCGCCGCCAAGCCTGGCTGCGGATGCACGGTCGCCGACTTCGATAAGGTCATCAAGCCCGGCGAGACCGGCAAGGTCACGGCGCACGTCGATACGACCGCCTTCGCTGGTCCGATCGCCAAGACCGTAACCCTCGAGACAAACGATCCCACCACGCCGACCTCACAGCTCACGATCCACGCGATCGTGAAGCCGTACGTCGAGGCGTTCCCGGCCGGCTTCGTCCGCTTCAACCTCCTGCAGGGCGATGCCGACACGCAGTCGGTGATGCTCTACTCGGAAGAGGATGAGCCGTTCCAGGTCACGAAGGTCGACCTTCCCGTCGATCCGGCAACAAACGAGCCGGTCAAGTGGGTGAAGACGACCTTCGAGAAAGTCGCCGACGCGGACAAGGCTCCGAACGTCGGACGCCCGGGTCAGGATCAGTACAAGGTCAACATCACCGTCGGCGGTACGAACGCAAATGTCGGAGCGCTGGCCGACAAGGTCCACATCTACACGAATTCCAAGCATCAGCCGGACTACTTCGTCAGCATCTCCGGCGTGATCCGTCCGACCTTTCGCATCGAGCCGACGATGCTGAACTTCGGCGAAGTGACGCCGAACGACGTCTCCGCCACGCGCATGGTCATGCTGCACTCGAACAACCTGAAGGCGCCTGAGTCGTTCATCGTCTCGAAGGCCGAGTCGAGCGTTCCCGCGATCACCACGAGCGTGAAGCCGAGCGCGAACAAGGGCGAGTACGAAGTGACCCTGCAGATCGCCAAAGACGCGAAGCCGGGCGATGTCGACGGCGCCGTGACGATCTACACGAATGACAAAGTCAATCCGATCGTCAAGGTCCCGCTGAAAGCGACGATCAAAGCCGCCACGCCGGCCGCCGCAGCGTCGAAGTAAAGCAACTCAATCGAACTTCAATCGAAAGGCCGCCCGCGAGGGCGGCCTTTTTAGTTCACGATCGAAATGCCCACGCCGTCGCCGGCGGCGAGGACGATCGTCGTCAGCCGCGGGTCAGTCGTAATCCGTTTGTTGAACGCGCGCAACGCATCGGTCGACGCATCGTGGATGCCCTCGGCGACCTTGCCGCCCCAGAGCAGGTTGTCGCAGACGATCATCGCGCCCTTGTTGAGTTTCGGCAGGAGCTGATCGAGGTACTGCTCGTACTCGGTCTTCACGCAATCGATGAAGACGAAATCGAACGGGCCGTCGAGCGTCGGCAGCACTTCGAGCGCCTTGCCCTGATGAAACCGCACTTCGCACGCAAGCTGCGCCTCCGCCACGAACTGCTTCGCCGTGGCGAGGATGTCGCGATCGAGCTCGATCGTCTCCAGCACCGCGTCCGCCGCGCATTCGCGGCCGAGGACGACGACGGAGTAGCCAATGTTCGTGCCGACCTCAATGAGATGTTTCGGTTGCTTCGCCCTTACCAGAATCCGCATCAGCTGCCCGACCTCGGCATCCGCAATCGGATGCCCATGCTCCGCCGCAAACTCTTCCATCCGCGCCAGCAGCGGATCGCGGGGCGGAAGCAGCGTGTCGAGATAGTCGGCCTGAACGCGTTTGATGACCTGATCGATGCGCGATTTCATGCGTGAGATCATAGACCGGTGACTGCCCCACGACTGCGTATTGCCGCACGAGCAGTTGCCTCCGAAGCGGTCCTGACCTTCATCGTGCGCGCGCTGCCGTCGGTATCAACGGCGGTGCCGCCTCTTCCGCAGACGATCGAGACTCCTGCCGATCTGTGGAGGCTGCTGAAGATCACCGACCCTCCGCCTAGCCATATGTCCGGATTCAAGGCGACGATGGCCGTCGTCCGCCGCGATAACCAACGCAAGCTGCTCGACCAGTACGGCGACACCGCCGGACGCGGCGCGGTGCCGACAGGTTTTGAATCACTCGTCGTTGACTGCGGAGATGCCGCGCCGTTGCGCAGCTACGTACGCCGGCCGTCGCGTGACGGCGCTCCGATCGTGCTGATGCTGCACGGCATGTACGACAGCAAGCAAAGCCGGTACATGCACGTGACTGCGTCGTCGCTCGCCTCCAACGGCCTCGGCGTGGCCATTCCTGACCTGCGCTGGCACGGTGAGCATTTCAACGACTCGTGCAGACCGACGTTGGGAATCCGCGAAGCCGGCGACGCCATCGCATGGGGGCACGTGCTTCGCGACCGTTTCCCCGGCAGTCCGCTGCTCCTGTTCGGCTTCAGTCTCGGCGCACTTTACGTCATCAACACGATGTCGCGCGATCGAGAGCGCCTCTTCGCGGGCGGCATCGCCGTGTCGCCTCCGGCCGCACTGGCGCAAGTGATCCCGCATCTCGATCAGCCTCCCGGCTTCCTCCGTCATCCGTTCCTGGCCTTCATCCGCCAGTTCTTCCACGAGGCGCTGACGATCCGCATGAAGTCGGCCGGTCTGAAACCCGATCCGCGACGGCTCTTCAGTCAATTCGTGGCCTGGCTCGATGATGAAACGAGAGAGCTTCGCCCGGATGGACGCTCGCTGATCGAAACCGCCGAACCGTCGACGCAGCTCGAACGCATCCTCGCGCCGCTGCTGATCATCGGAGCGCGAGACGATACGGTCTTTCCGCCTGTGGCGCTCCAGTCGCTCGCGTCCGCTGCGAAGTCGCAGCCGCTGGTCCACGTCGAAGAGACGCCGCACGGCGGCCACATCGGAATCGGCGCCGCCTACCCGGAGTGGTTCGCCCCACTCTGCGCGCGCTTCGCCTGGCTCGCGCCGAAGCTCCGCTAAACCTTCGGCGGAGAGACGTCGACGATGGGTGTTGTCGGAGTCTTCGATGCGTCGCCGCTGGCTGACAGGGTTTGTGCTTGCGCCGCGACGATTGGCTCATCGACCGGTTCACAGAGCAGCAGGTAGAGTGCCCGCAGCTTCACCTTCGGTACGCCGGACTCTGCGCTCAACTCTCCGATCGCGTCCTCGACCCGTCGAGCCTCGCGCTGGAAGTAGGTCATCAGATCGTCGCGGCCGAGGATGCCGGTGCACAGAATCCATTTTGGATACTGCTCGCGAAGACGGCTCGCCAGCCAAGCCTGCTCGCGCCAGCTGTTGAGTTGCGTGTATGAGTAACCGGTGCGGATCGCCAGATCGAGCGGATCGCTGTGCTCGACCTGTTCGAGATTGGAGAAGCCTTCGTAGCTGAGCCGCCCCTCGTCGCTGATGCCAATGCCGGGAAGGTAGTGCATCGGCAACGACGCGTAGTCCGTCTTCAGTTGCAGAAGGATGCCTCCGGCGCGCTGGAGAAGAACGAGAGCGCGGTCCGGAAAGTATCCGAGGAAAAAAGCGGCTACGGGCAGCATCTGCACGAAGTAACTGTCGTTCCCTTTGAATGCCGGCATGAACGGGATGAAGAAGCTCAGCACGAGCGACACTACGCTCGCCGTCACCATGCGCACCGATCCCGCCACAAGCGTGTGAGGCGTGAGATCAACGTTGAAGTAGCTCCACACGAGACTGCTGATCGCGTAGACGAACGCGCCGAGGAAGCCGAACTGGAACGCGCAGAGCGAGGTCAGTACCTGCCGGAAGGTGGCCGGATCGGAAGTCGAGTAGAAGGCGACCTTCGGTCCAAGCAGCAGCATGTTCGCGCCGACGGCATAGTTGACGCCGTTCGGCGCGAGATGATTGGCGGCATCCGGCGGGACAAAGACCGGCTTCGCCAGGAGCAGGATGGAGATTCCAAAGGCCACCGTCGCCGACATCCCGATCATGCTGGGTAGATAGTTAAGCAGCCGAAACTGCGGGCGGATCAGCGTACGGATGTTTCGCTCACAATCGGGCTCGTTCTCGCCCCACAGCGTCTCGGGCCTGGAGCCGGCCGCGCGGCCGCCGCACAGCTCGCGCGTGAGCCGCCGCATTTTTTCGCGCCGCATCGAGACGACGTAATGAATCGTCAGGAAAGGAACGATCAGTACGGCGAAGGCGCAGAGCAGCAGGTTGTAGACGAAGAATGACGGATCGAACCATTTCACTGCCGCGTCCATCACCTCGTAACCGTACGGCTTGCCGTAGACGATGTGGCCAAAGCGAACGAGCACCACCGCGACGAGCGTGACGACGACGCTCGCGACCAGAATGAACGCCGCGATCCCCGAGAGTTGATGACGGCGATCGTCGGAAATGTGGAAAGGTTTCATGGCCAGCCTTGTGAGAGCGAGAGCGCCTTCTTTCAGGATTGGACCATTCTACCGTGCGTCATCGCGTAGCTGCTCGGCCGCAAGGTAAGCAGAAGCTTCGATGATCTCGCCCTTAGCCTCTTGGTGCAGTCCGCCGCACATCATCGATAGCACGCCGTGCAGCAGCGATCGCCTCGTCTGAATCAACGAGTTCGGCCGTTCCGGCGTCGATCTCTGCAACCCGCCGCTGGATCTCCGCCGCGTACTCTTCATCCCATTCGATGCCTTCGTCCTCAACACTGTCGAGCAGTTCTTCCGCGAGATGTTCACGCTCTTCGGGGGTCAATGCCATCGCTAGATTCCGCACGTCTTCGAATCCTCACGACAGGGCGAAATCTTAGCGCAAGCGGTCATCCCAACGTGCTGGATGCCGCAACTGGTGGGCAACTGCGACGATGCGAATCGCGTCGGGGAGGATCACGTAGTAGAGGAAGTACGGAAAGTCTCAAGTGAGAAGCGATGAATTCCGCGGCGACGCTCCTCTCCGATGGTCGGAAACTCGATCAGGATCGCAGCTGTGCGCTCGATGTCATCAAAGAATCGCTTTTCAGCGGAGGGACCTTGTTTCGTGTAGAAATCCGATGCCTCGACGAATGTCGAGACGCGCGAGACTTGTGTAACGAACGCGCCTCACCTTTATCGCCCGCGCAACTCCCGATAGAGATCCTCGGCATCAATGTCCTCAACTGCGCCAGCCTCCTGAAGAGCGATTCGTCTCTCAACCTCATCGAGCCACGCGGTTTCGATCTCCGGCGCGCTGTGGCGCACGCTGCGCGCCAGCTTGTGCGCAAGATGAATCCGGTCGATCTCCGGCAGTTGCATCGCCGCAGCTTCGAGAGTTTCGATCGTGGTCATTCGGTGATTCTAAGCGAAGCGTTCTTACCGCGCCTCGACCGCCTCGCGCAGCTTCTCGGCCTGGAAGTGGCCGCTGAGCGGGTCGAGGAGGATGTCGAGATTGCCGTTCATGATGTCGGGGAGGTTGTGGACGGTGAGTCCGATGCGATGATCGGTGACGCGGTCCTGCGGGAAGTTGTAGGTGCGGATTTTCTCCGAACGGTCGCCGCTGCCGATCATCCCTTTGCGCGTGGCAGACAGCTCGGCTTCGCGCTTTTGGCGCTCGATGTCGTAGAGGCGCGCCTTCAGCACCTTCAGCGCTTTCTGGCGGTTCTTGATCTGCGACTTTTCGTCCTGACAGGAGACGACTACGCCGCTGGGAAGGTGGGTCATGCGCACCGCGGAGTACGTCGTGTTGACCGACTGGCCGCCGGGACCTGACGAGCAGAACGTATCGATGCGCAGGTCCTTTTCGCTGACTTGGATGTCGATGTCTTCGACCTCTGGCAGCACCGCCACCGTGATCGCGGACGTGTGGATGCGGCCCTGCGTCTCCGTCTGCGGAACGCGCTGCACGCGATGGACGCCCGACTCGAACTTCAGCTTCGAGTAGACCTTGTTGCCTTCGATGAGCAGCGTGGCGTCTTTGATGCCGTTGACCGAGGAGTAGTTCGCGTCGGTCATGTCGACCTTCCAACGGTGCGTCTCGGCGTAACGGATGTACATGCGCATGATCTCGGCGGCGAAGAGCGAGGCCTCGTCGCCGCCGGTGCCGGCGCGGATTTCGACGAAGACGTTCTTGTCGTCGTTCGGATCCTTCGGCTGCAGGAGGAGCTGGATCTCTTTCTCCAGCGCCGGCGCTTTCGGCTCGAGCTCGGCGATCTCCATCTCGGCGAGCTCGCGCATGTCGTCGTCGGACTTCAGCAGCTCGCGCGCGTCGGCCAGGCGCTTGTTGGTGTCTTTGAGCTCGCGGTATTTGAAGACGACATCGTCGATTTCGGAGACGGCCTTCATGGTGTCGCGGAAAACGGCCACGTCCGTGGCAACGCCCGGATCGGCCATCTTCTGTTGGAGCTCTTCGTAGCGTTTTTCGATCTCGTCGAGTTTTTCGTACATGGTGCAGTCCTGACAAAAACAAAAATGGGAAGACGCGTCATGCGCCTTCCCACGGTCGATTCCAGAAGCGTAGCTAAGCGACGGCGGCCAGGTTTTCGTCCACGGCGTCGAACATCAGCGCTTCTTTCAGCGCGGTGATGGCGACGGCCAGCTGGAGGTCGTCGGGCTCTTTGGTCGTGATCTTCTGCAGGAGCATGCCCGGGCGCGTCAGCAGACGGCAGACCGGATTGCTGAGGTGGCGGGCGGAGAAGCGGATGACCTCATACGCGAGGCCGGCGATGAGCGGGATCAGCACCACGCGCGCCAGGAACTTGACCGCGAACGGCACCGTCGACGGCACCAGCGAGAAGACCAGGATCGAGATGGCCATCACGAACATCAGGAAGCTGGTGCCGCAGCGCGGATGGAGCGTCGACTTCGTACGCGCGTTCTCGACCGTCAGCTCCTCGTTCGCTTCGAACGTGTAGACGGTCTTGTGCTCGGCGCCGTGGTACTGGAAAACGCGCTTGATCTCGTCCATGAACGAGATCGAGAGGATGTAGACGAAGAAGAAGATCGCGCGCAGCAGGCCGTCGATGGCGTTGTAGGCGATGTTGCCCATGTGCGGCGCGAAGAAGTGGCGGATCAGGTTGGTGATGCCGAGTGGCGCGAGGATGAAGACGCCGACGCCCATGGCCAACGCCACGATCATCGTGCTGGCCATTGCCCAGTTCGACATCTCCTGCTCGCCGGCCTCGTTTTCCGTGGCCACGCTCGCTGAGTAGTTCAGCGCGCGCATGCCCAGGATGAGCGATTGGATCAGGACGACAGAGCCGCGCAGGACCGGGAACTTGAGGAACGGATACTTGGCCGTGATCGAGACGAGCTTGTCTTTCTTGATCGCGACTTCGCCGTTCGGCTGGCGCACGGCCACGGAGTAGCCGGTCAGCGAGCGCATCATCACGCCTTCGAGGACGGCCTGTCCGCCGATGAGCATGTCGACGTTGCGGTCAGCGGTCGCTGCCGGCATCGCCGACGTGAGGCCGTTCGTGAATGCGTTGAAGGTTCCGCTGATCAGCTTCGCTGCGCCAACCCAGGCCTTCCGGGACATCACTTTGCCGCGGCTTCTTTCGGGCCGGCCTTCTTGGCGAAGCGCTGCTGGAAGCGGTCGATGCGGCCGGCCGTATCGAGCAGCTTCTGCTTGCCCGTAAAGTACGGATGGCACTTCGAGCAGATCTCGACGCGCAGCTCTTTTTTGGTCGAGCCGGTGGTCCACGTTTCGCCGCAGGCGCAGTGCGCCTGAACCTGCTGATATTTCGGGTGAATCTCTGGTTTCATTGGCTTTACCTCGATCAGGACTCTTTCAGGGTCGCTCTGGAAACGGGCAGTATACGAAAAATATTGCCGGGTACCGCCTCATTCAGCTTCGAGGTTTCCTGACGATATCGAGCTGCCGTTCGAACTAGGAGCGATCGATTCCAAGAGTCTTCATATTCGATCGAACGATGTCTTCGCCCAGGTCTCGGTCCATCTTGATGACCACCGGTCTCGTCAGCCGGGCCGGATCATGATCAAGTGATCGCCCTTGATTCGAGACTCGACGCAGCCGAGGAGCCGGCAGACATCGCGGAGCTCCTGCCAGGTGACGCGTTTCACGAGCTCCTAAGCGATCGCCTGGTATGCGGGGATTGCCACATGAACGATGAACGGTTCGCCCAATAGCCTATCGGCATTCCGCTCCTGCTGATCGCCTTCCGCGGTATGCAACGGCCGAAAATTCGATTCCTGCAACGCGCGCTCGAGCGTCCCTCGCTCGATACAGCTCTCGAACCAGAGTTGGACAGCTTCGTCGATACAGCGCCGCGCGTCATTTGCATCGGTGCCTTGCGATGCGACACCGATCGAAGGGCAGACCGCGATCCAGCGCTCCTCCGTATCGGGACGGACAAATGCGCGCAGCTCGACGTCCAGGGTGATCGTTTCGTTCACGGTGGGAGGATAACCCTACTTCGCCCCGAACGCTGCCGCCACCCAGTACATCAACGCCCCCATCGACGCGGCCATCGGAATCGTCAGAATCCATGCCCAGACGATGCGGCCGGCGATGCCCCAGCGGACGGCGGAGAGGCGCCGCGTCGCGCCGACGCCGACGATCGCGCCGGTGATCGTGTGCGTCGTCGAGACCGGGATGCCGAATGAGCTCGCCAGAAACAGCGTGATCGCGCCCGCGGTCTCGGCCGCGAAGCCGCCCACCGGCTGCAGCTTCGTGATCTTCGAGCCCATCGTGTGGATGATTCGCCAGCCGCCGGAGAGCGTGCCGAGGCCGATGGCGGTGTGGGCGATGAGGATGACCCAGATCGGAATCGTGAACGCCTTGATGTAGCCGGCGGTGAAAAGGACGCCGGCGATGATGCCCATCGTCTTCTGCGCGTCATTCGTTCCGTGGCCGAGCGAGTAGAACGCCGCCGACACCAGCTGCGCTTTGCGGAAAACGCGGTCGACGCGCGCGGGCGACGATCGGCGGAACGTCCAGTACGTGATCGACGTAATGACCAGGCCGAGCACCAGTCCGATCATCGGCGCCAGGATGATGAAGATCAGCGTCTTCGACCAGCCGCTCGGCTCGATCACGCTGAACGACATCGAGCGCGCCACCGCCGCGCCGGCGTAGCCGCCGATGAGCGCGTGCGAAGAGCTCGTCGGAAGGCCGAAGTACCAGGTGATGAGGTCCCAGATGATCGCGCCCATCAGCCCGCCGAAGATCACGCCGAAGGTGACGGAGTGGATGTCGATCATCCCCTTGCCGATGGTCTTCGCCACCGCCGTTCCGAATCCGAACGCCGCCACGAAATTGAAGAACGCCGCCCAGATCACGGCTTGCCCCGGCGAGAGCACCCGCGTCGAGACGATCGTGGCGATCGAGTTCGCGGCGTCGTGGAAGCCGTTGATGTAGTCGAACACCAACGCGACGCCGATCAGACCGGCCACGATGAAAAAGAGGTGACTCGGCATCAGCTATGTTTCACGACGACGTTCTCGAGCAGGTTCGCCACGTCCTCACAACGGTCGGTGGCGTCCTCGAGCAGGTCGAGGATCTCTTTCCACTTCATCACCGCGATCGGATCGCGCTCGTCGTCGAAGAGCTGGCCCACGGCCTTCTGGTGCACGCGGTCGGCTTCGTTTTCGAGGCGGTTGATCTCGACCGCGCATTCGAGGACGCCGCTGTGTTTCTCGAGCGCCATGACCGCGTCGCGGACCACATTGGCCGAGGCCGAGATGATCTTGGCCAGCTCGCGGGCGCCGAAGCGGACGCGGTCGATCTTGTACAGCGGCACCAGGGCGGCCGCGTTGTCGATCGCATCCATCACATCGTCGAGCGTGCGCGCCAGCGAGTGGATGTCTTCACGGTCGATCGGCGTCACGAAGGTCTTATTCAGCCGCTGGATGATCTCGTGCGTGAGGAAGTCGCACTTGTGCTCGACCTCTTTGATCTCATGCGCCTTGTCCGCGATGGGAGGATCGGTGGCGAACATCTCTTCGAGCAGCCGCGCGCCGACCTTGAGCTGGTCAGCCATGGCGATGAAGTCGGCGTAAAACGTCTCTTCACGGGGTAAAAGGCGAAAGCGCACGGCGGGACCTCCTCGAAAGAGCGCGGATTGTATCTCCTGGGAACGCGGGCGTCTCGCCCGCTCGTGAAGAACGGTCGCTGCGGGTTCTTGCGGGCGAGACGCCCGCGTTCCCAGCATTACGGCAGCGGCAACCGGATCGTAAACGTCGCGCCCTTTCCTTCTTCGCTGACGACGCTGATCGAACCGTTATGCGCTTCCACGATCGCTTTCGCGATGTAAAGGCCGAGGCCGAGGCCGCCGTAGTAGCGGCTGGAAACGTTGCGGGCGCGGTGAAAACGCTCGAAGAGTTTCGAGATTTCGTCGGTCGGAATGCCGATGCCGTGATCGATGACCGCGGTCAGCATGTGATTGCCGTCGATCTGCGTGACGATGTCGATGTCAGTGCCGTCGGCTGAATACTTGATGGCGTTCGAGATCAGGTTGTCGACAACCTGGCGCATCCGGTCGGGATCGACATGCAGCGTCGTCTCCGGTACGTCAGCCGAGCAGCGGATCGTGCGCGCCGGGTTCTGCACGCGGAACGCGTTTGCGCGCCGGTCGATGAACTCGCGCCACGAGATCGGCTGGCGATCGATCTGCAGCCGGTTCGTCTCGATGCGTGAGACGTCGAGCAGTTCGGAGATCAGCCCCATCATCCGATCGACTTCGCCGAGGACGGCGCTCAAATACGTTCCCCGCTCCTCGGGTTGCAGCTCGTTGATCGTCTGTGCGAGCAGCTGGGTGTAACCCTTGATCGTCGTCAGCGGCGTGCGCAGCTCGTGCGAGGCGACGGAGAGGAACTCGTCCTTCTTGCGGTCGAGCTCCTGCAGCGCGGTGATGTCGCGGATGACGAGAACCGCGCCGACGATGCCGTTGCTCTCGATCGGCGCGACGGCGATGGAGAGGTCGAGATCCTTGCCGGTGATGAAGTGCCGTCCGATGGCGAGATAGTCGGGCACGGTCATGCCGCGCAGCGCACGCGCATGCGGCAGATCCTCGGCCGGTATGCCGCGGCCATCGGGATACCGAAGGTTCAGCACGGCGAATGATCCATGCTCGACCGCCTCGGTACGCGACCCGAATCCAAACAATGTGATGGCCGCCTCGTTGACGGAGACGACTTGTCCGCTGGCGTCGTAGACCCACAGGCCGTCCGTCATCGAGCTGAGGATCGAATCGAGCCGCGCCGAACGCTCGGCCATCGCCTGCGCCAGGTCTTCGATCTCGCGCCGCGCATTGACCTGATCGGTCACGTCCTGAATCAGAACTGTCAGGCTCTGCGTGATGCCGGAGAAACGTCCGCGCACGGCGGAGACGATGCGGTTGATGTACGTCGGCGTCGGCCGCGTTTCCGCTTTGAATGCTTCGTCGAAGCGCATCTCGCCCGACTCCGCCACCTGCTTCAGCGGCTTTTCCAGCGACGGAATGACTTCGTCGACGCGCAAGCCGATCAGCCGCGTATCCGGCGAGATTTTTCCAAGCCGCTCGACGTAATCAACGAACCGCGCGTTGGCAAGTTCGAATCGCAATTCGTCCGCGGAGAAAACGGCCACGCCGATCGGCGCGGTTTCGATGACGGCCTCGAATCGCACACGCGCGTCGACCTCGCGCCTCGCCAGCTCCTCTGCGGCGCGATGTCCTTCCTGCGAAATGCGCGTGAGTCGATGGATGTGGCTGGCCGCGCCGATCCGCTCCGCCACCGCCTGCGCGAACTCGAGATCCTCGGCATCGAAACTCCGCCGCGTATCCGAGCGCGCAATGACCAGCGCGCCAATGCGGTCGCCGTACGACTCGATCGGCGTGGCGATGAGCGTCTGCTCGTTCATGGCGGAAACCAGCACGCCTTCGTCCGCGTCGCGCGCGAAATCAGCCGCCGCCTTCCCGCCGAACTCGGAGTAAAGCAACGGACGTCCGATCTGGAAAACGGTGCCCGGAATGCCTTCGCCGGCGTGATACGGGTTGTGCGAAAGGTACTCGCGGAAGCGCTGCACCTCCTTCGCCACCGGCGCGACGGAGGCCATACCGACCATGTGCAACTCGCTCGACGGCGAGTGGTAGAGGTAAATCATGGCCGTGCCGCCGACGGCGTCCGCAACGCGGCGGGCCGGATCGTCGAGCTCTTCGAACGACGGCTGCACGGTGACCGTGTCGACGCCGAGGTTGGCGAGACATTCGGCGCGGCGCCGGCGCCACGCTTCGCGCTCGGCGGTCTGGCGCTCATCGGTCACGTCGCGTGAAAGCACGACCGATCCGATGATGTGATTGCGGTCGTCACGGATCGGCGCCGCTTTCAGATTGACGACGCGATCGTCGCCGCTGCGCGCGTCGTGTACGAGGTAGTCCGACTTGACGATGTCGCCCCGCAACGCTCGAACCGACGGGAGATCGTTAGCTTCGAGCGGACTCCCATCGATGTACCGATGCTGATTTTTCCGCAGCCGCCCCTCGGGATCAGCCGCGAAGAGCGAAACCGGCTCGCGCTGCGCCGCCGCGTTCATCCGCTCCAGCTGCCCCTTCGAATCGTAGATCGCCGCAGACTCCGGAATCTGGTCGAGGATCGCCGTGACCTTGGCCATCTCGCGCACCGCACGCTCATGCAGCAGCGTGTTGTTGAGGGCGAGCGTCGCGTAGCGGCCGATCTCCGCGAACAGCGAGACTTCCTCGTCCGTCCATTCGCGCGCCGACGAACATTGATGAAGCCCGAACGCCCACGGCTCGTCGTCACGCGGCCGAAGGACTTGAATGATTTCGCAGCGGACCTGGAACCGCGCCGCGTGCTCGGCATCGAGATCGGGATCACCTTCGCTGACGGTGACCGGGCCGTCCGCTTCGAGGAGGCGCTGGATCAGATTTCCCGAACGCGCCAGCGACAACGACGACACGGATGCATCCGGCTCGATCGCAAACTCCGGAGAACTGACGGCGAAGCGGACGTTCGCAACGTCCGCCTTCTCGTTCACCGGATGCAGCAGCCACGCGCGGTCGGCGCCGAACTCCTGCCGCGTGATCGTGACGATTCGCCGCAGCACTTCCTTCAATTCGAGCGTGGCCGTGAACGATTCGAGGATGCTGGACAAAAACCGGTACCGCTCCTCGGAATCGAAATGCCGCGGACGCGAGCGCCGGTCGAGATAGCGAATCATCAACCGCCGCACCGCGCCGTCGTCGCCGTCGCCATCGGGCAGTTCGAGCACACGCGCCGCCGGCTGTTTGCGCTCCGCTTCGTCGCGAACGCGCTGCCATCCATCGCCGCCGGCAACCGCGATCACACTGAACGTCTGCCGGTCCAGAAGATCAAGCGCCTCCTGCTCCGAGGCGGTGACGACCGGCGTGAAGCTGAGCGAAGCCGCCACTTCGGCCGGCGCTCTTGCGGCCGCGTCAGAGGCCACGATCAAGACCTGGTTTGACATGGAAATTGGCGCTGATGAATCGGCGCGAGATGCTACCACCAGCCGCTTAGAATGCTTTCATGGCGAAGCGTTCTTTCGACGAGCTCGTGCAGCTCATGCAAACCCTCCGCGGACCGAACGGCTGTCCGTGGGACCGCAAACAGACGCTGCCCAGCCTCAAACCGTTCGTGATCGAAGAGTCGTACGAGGTCGTCGACGCCATCGACCGCGATGACCGCGCGTCGCTGGCCGAGGAGCTGGGCGACTTTCTGCTGCAAGCCGTCTTCATCGCCGAGCTGACGCGCGAAGAAGGCTCGTTCGACATCTACGACGCCATCACCGCGATTCACGATAAACTCGTTCGCCGCCATCCGCACGTCTTTGGCGACGTCGAAGCGAACGACGCCGATCAGGTCCTGGTGAATTGGGAAAAGCAGAAAAACGAGGAGCGCAAAGCGGAGAACAAGAGCGTCCTCGCCGGCGTCCCGCAATCGCTGCCCGCGCTGTTACGAGCATCGCGCCTGACGGAGAAAGCGGCGCGCGTCGGCTTCGACTGGCGCCGCACCGAGGACGTGTTTCACAAACTCGACGAAGAGATCGCGGAACTGCACGAAGCGATCTCCTCGGGGGACGCCTCGCACGTTGAGGAGGAAGTCGGCGACCTCCTCTTCACGATCGCCAATATCGCCCGCAAGTTGAATGTGAATGCCGAGGAGGCGCTGCAGTCGACGAACCGCAAGTTCACGCGGCGATTCGAATCGATGGAGTCGCGAGTCCGCGAAACCGGCCGCAACGTCGACCAACTAACCCTCGACGAAATGGACGCCCTATGGGACGAAGCCAAAGCCGCGGAACGCGGCTGATCGTCGTCTCAATCTTCGCCGCCTGGATCGCCCACGACCTCCTCGTGCCGCCCCGCTACGCCTTCGACGCCCGCGCCACCCTCGCCGCCATCGACGAATACCGCGCGCTGGTTTCGCCACATCTCCACGGAGTCATCCAATGCCGCTTCCAACCGACCTGCTCCTGGTACGGCCACGAGTCCATCCGCAAACACGGGTTCCTCATCGGCGGCGCGAAGACGGTTTGGAGGATTGTGCGGTGCGGGCCCTGGACGAAGTTGGGGACGCACGATCCGCCGTAGTGTTCATTCACCCGATAGCTGAGCGAATTAGAAGACGAGATTCATTGGGCCCGAAATAGGCCGGCTCCTCGCGCTCAATCTCAAAACCCAAACCAGTACAGAGCGCGAGCGATGCGGCGTTTTGCGGAGCTACGGTTGCTCGAATTCCAGACACACCGCGACCGCAGAGGACAGGGATTACAGCCGCCATCAAGGCCCGCCCAATGCCCTGCTTTCGGTGAGCTGATGAAACAGCGATGTCGAGCAGCCACGCGACGTTTGGCGTGTCCGACGATGCGCCCACAATCACGAATCCGACGCAGTCTTCACTTCTCAACGCCACAAAGAACGTTGTTTCGAAGAGGTCAAAGTACTGAACGATAGCGAAGAGTGGAAGAGCGCCTTTCGGGAAACACTCGATTTCGAGTTCGTGAACGCGTGTCAGTTCGTCGCGCTTGCAGCGGCGAATTGTGGTTCGCCTTGTATGAGCCATTTACTCCTCCATGCCCGGCTTCTCGGGCGCGCCAATGGCTCGAGCGTCAGCTTCGTCCAATAGAACCCTGAATGATTTATTGTAAGCGGCGCGATTGGCCCGCCATATCTTGCGGAAGAATGGCATCTTGAAGAATGTCGAAATCTGATCCTGCCAGCCGGCCCACAACTTCTTTGGTATTACTCCCAAGCCATACTGAAAATGCGCGCTTTCGAGCAGGTTAAGAAGCGATAGCGCTAGCACCATCTGTCGAGGCGAAACGTCAACATCAGGCGCCATGGCGTCTTTCAGAACTTGCGCGTCGTCGGAAGTGTACAGGCGGTCGTGAAGGGACTCGAGTTGAGATACCAAGCTTTGATAGGCGGCCGCCTTTGCGATCTTGGCCGTAAAACGAAGTTGAACAATCAGACCGACGAATGCGCCGAGAAGGCAAACCGTCTGGACAAGTTGTAACCAATCACCAATCTCCATGATACCCACCTCACAAGAGGAGTGACGCTCGTCAAAGTTTCCACACCGCCGCTCCTGGATCTCAGACCCGGCGACCACGCAAGAACAAACGCCGCTGAATTCGAACTCCAGCCTACTCCGGCGGCTCCTCGGCGCTCGGACACAAATCATTCAACGCACACTGCGCGCATTTCGGCTTCCGTGCGATGCAGATCGTGCGGCCGTGGGCGATGAGGCGGTGGGAGAAGTTGGTCCATTCTTTTTTCGGG
>DASYJY010000024.1:0-33717 GCA_035995985.1 Thermoanaerobaculia bacterium
TTCGTCGTCACGAACGTCGAGTCGGCCGAGTTGATCAAGTACGCGGCGAACGGCTTCCTGGCCACGAAGATCTCGTTCATCAACGAGGTCGCGCAGATCTGCGAGCGCGTCGGCGGCAATGTGCAGGATGTTGCACTCGGCATGGGGCTGGATAGTCGCATCGGGCCGAAGTTTCTCCAGGCCGGTCCCGGCTTCGGCGGATCGTGTTTTCCGAAAGACAGCTCGGCCATGGCCACGATCGCCCGCGCGTACGGCTATCCGTTTCAGATCATGGAAGCGGTGCTGCGCGTGAACGACGACATCAAGCAGCGCATGGTCACGAAGATCGTCGAAGCGTTGGAAGGCGACGTGAAGGGGAAGACCATCGGGATCCTCGGCCTCGCGTTCAAGCCCGACACGGACGACATGCGCGATTCGCCCGCCATCCCGGTCATCAAAGGACTGCAGGCCCTCGGCGCGCGCATTCAGGCGTACGACCCGCAGTCGATGGAGAACAGCCGCGCGATGTTCGACAACGTCGGGTATTGCGAGGACGCGTATGGAACCGCCGAGGGGGCCGATGCGATCGTGCTGGCAACCGAATGGAACGCGTTTCGGGCGCTCAATTTCGAGCGCATCAAGAAAGCGATGAAAGTGCCGAACCTGATCGACCTTCGCAACGTTTACGATCCGCTGCGCATGAAGGCGCTCGGTTTCTATTACTCCTCGGTCGGCCGCGCCGAAGACGTGCGCAAAGAGGTCACCGCCTGATGGGACGTGCGCTCATCACCGGCGGTGCCGGCTTCCTCGGCTCGCACCTTTGCGAGCTGTTCCTCGAACGCGGCCACGAAGTCATCTGCATCGATAACTTCATCACCGGCAATCCCGCCAACATCCAGCACCTCATCGGCCGCGAGGGATTTTCGTTCGTGAAGTACGACGTCACGAACTACATCCACATCGACGGCGATCTCGATTACGTCCTGCACTTCGCATCGCCTGCGAGTCCGATCGACTATCTCGAAAAGCCGATCCAGACGCTGAAAGTCGGCTCGCTCGGCACGCACAAAACGCTGGGTGTAGCCAAGGACAAAAACGCGCGCTATCTCATCGCGTCGACGTCCGAGGTGTACGGCGATCCGCTCGTGCATCCGCAGAAAGAGGACTACTGGGGCAACGTGAACCCGGTCGGTCCGCGCGGCGTTTACGACGAAGCGAAGCGGTTCGCCGAGGCGATGACGATGGCGTATCACCGCTTCCATGGCGTAGAGACGCGCATCGTGCGCATCTTCAACACCTACGGTCCGCGGATGCGTATCAAAGACGGCCGCGTCGTGCCGGCGTTCATCTCGCAGGCGCTGCGCAACGAGCCGATGACGGTATTCGGGGACGGTTCGCAGACGCGTTCGTTCTGCTTCGTCACCGACCTGATTGAAGGCATCTACCGGCTGCTCATGTCCGACGACGCCAATCCGACGAACATCGGCAATCCGAACGAGATGACGGTGTTGCAATTCGCCGAGGAGATCAAACGCCTGACCGGCAGCAGCTCGCCGATCGACTTTCGCCCGCTCCCCGAGGATGATCCGAAGATTCGCAGGCCCGACATCACCAAGGCGCGGTCGCTCCTGAAATGGGAGCCGGTCGTGCCGCTCGAAGAAGGGCTGCAGAAGACCATCGACTACTTTCGAAGGGTGCTGTGATGATCAAACGCGTCGTGATCGCCTTCGCCGCCGGCTTCGTCTCCACGCTCGTCTTTCACCAATGCGTGCTCGCGCTGCTGCACGCGCTCAGCATCGCGCCGAAACCGGCCTGGCCGATGCAGGCCGTGCCGCCGTTCGGCATTCCGGCGTTGATCTCGCTGGCGTTCTGGGGCGGCGTGTGGGGCGTGATCATGATGCCGATGATCGAAGGCCGCCGCGGCGCGTCGTTCTGGATCGCTGCCATTCTCTTCGGCGCGATCTTCCCGACGCTGGTGGCGTGGTTCATCGTCTCGCCAATCAAGCATCAGCCGATCGCCGGCGGATGGAAGCCGCGCGCGATGATGATCGGCCCGCTCGTCAACGCCGCCTGGGGTTTCGGCACCGCGCTGATCTATCGCGTATTCATCCCGCGGTAGACGTTCTCGCGTTCATGACCTCCGAAAAACGTGCGGCGCTGCTCCCGTACGGATTGCTCGTCGTCGTCGCCGCTGCGTCGCGGCTCGTCGTCGCGTACCTCTTTCTCGGATCAGTCGACATCGTCAATGACACCGTCGACAGCGCGAGCATGCTCGACGGCTCGCTGCTGAGCGCGCACGTGCCGTACCTTCCCGGCGTCCACCTTCTCTTGTGGCTTGGCGGACAACTGGCCGTCCGCTCCGCTCTTCCCGTTGCGTTCTGCTACAAAGTTTTTCCCTGCCTGTTCGACAGCCTGATCGCCGTTTTGATCGCCGGGAGCGCAGGACGGCGGCTCGGATACTTGTACGCGTTCGCGCCGGTGCCGGTAATCATCGCGGCGCTGCACGGCCAGTGGGATGGCGTTTTTCTCTACTTCCTCATCCTGTCGACTTTTCTTCTTCGACTCGGGACGCGCAGCGGCGACGTTTTCGCCGGCGTCGCGTTCGTCCTTTCCGTGATCGCCAAGCCGGTCGCTGTGCCGCTCCTTCTCTTTCTGTTTCCGGCGCCGTGGCTGCTCTTCGGCCGGCGACACGACCGCGACGCACGCATGAGAACTGTCACGCTGATCGTGGCGATGGCGGCGACAACCGCCGCGTATCTCCTCCTGCTGCGGGCGATAGGCACACGGCTCGGTATCGCCGAAATCCGATTCATTTTCAGCTATGCGCAGCACGGCGTGCAGTTGATGGGTTTCCCGATGTTCAACGATGTCCCGCGCTCCATCGGACTCGTATCTCTGGCCTTGCTGCTTCCCGCGTACTGGTCGGGAAGGCTGTCGCGCGAACGCGCCATGCTTCTTTTTTTCGCAGTCGTGCTCGGTGTGTGCGGCTCCGCGCCGCAGTATCTGACGTGGATTGTCCCGTTCGCGATCGTGTCGTTCGACCTGGCGTTTGCGGCGTTGTACAACTTCGTCTGCGCGATCACGCTGCTCCTCTATTACCAGGCTCCCGGGACGCTGGGCCGCAATCTCGAAAACCTCGGCACGTTCGCGCCGCTGCGGCGTTTCGCCTGGCTTGCGCCGCCGATGACGAGCCTTTCCGAGAAGTCGCAGATCGTGTTCTATAGCGGCGACGTGATCATTCCGCTGATCGCAATCGCGTTCTTCGTCATCGCCATGTTGCAGATGCTGCGTCGCCCGCGGCCGTTCGTTGAGACGGCGCCGGTCACGCCGATTCAATGTCGCGCTGTTTGTGCCCCGCTCCTCGTGGTGGCGCTGCTCCTCGGCGCAGGTTGCGTGTGGGCGAGGGTGGGACCGGCAATGACTGGCGATGAATTCACGCGGCGGGTCCGCGGCCGCATAGAGGCTGAGTACTGGTGCGTGCGATTGGTCGAGAGCAATCCGCACAACCCGAAAGCGCCGGTGTGGGTCATGCCGTCGTACGCCGATCCATCCATCGCGGCGCGGCCTGTCAACGCCTTCACGATCGGGATCGGCTGGACCTTTCTCTGGACCTTCGCCGCCTCGGCGATGGCCATCCGCATGCGCGGGACGGCGAGCTGATGATGCCGGCGCTCTCGATCGTGATGCCGGTCTACAACGAAGCCGAGGCGCTCGAACGCGTCGTCGCGGAGTGGGTGGCGATGCTCGATGCCGCGTCGATCGATTACGAGCTGCGCATCTACGACGACGGCTCGCGCGATGGCACAGCCGAAGTCCTACAGCATCTCGTCGCGAACAATCCGAGGATCATCGAGACAACGCACGAGAATCGCGGACACGGACCGACGCTCATGCGCGGTTATGCCGAGACGCGCGGCGAGTGGGTGTTTCAAACAGACAGCGATGGCGAGATCGAGGCAATCTCGTTTGCCAGTCTCTGGGCAGAGCGCGACGGGTTCGACTTCCTGGTCGGTGAGCGTGTCGGGCGCCTGTCGCCAATGCATCGCAAAGTGCTGACCGCCGGTTCGCGCGCCGTCGTCGCACTCTTCTTCGGACGAGCGGTCGCCGACGTCAACTCGCCGTACCGCTTGATGCGCAGCGCTTGGCTGCGCGGCGTTCTGCCGTTGATTCCCGCCGATGCCGCGGTGCCGAACATCATCCTCACCGGACTTGCCGCGAAGACGGGCGCACGCATCTTCTCCACGCCCGTCGCGCACGTGGCCCGGCGCAGCGGGAAGACGTCGCTCAACTTCCGCCGCATCGCGCGGCTAGCCGTGCGCGCCGTCATCGATACGGCCAGCGTCGCGCGCCGGCGTCTCCGATGAACGATCCCGGCCGCATCGTCATCATCGGCGCGGGTCCGGCCGGACTCGGCGCTGCGCACCGGCTGCAGGAGCTCGGCCACACGGATCACGTTCTGCTCGATGGCCGCGCCGGTCCGGGCGGTCTTGCCGCGAGCTTCGTCGACCAACGCGGGTTCACGTGGGACATCGGCGGGCACGTGCAGTTCAGTCATTACGCCTACTACGACGACGTGCTCGATTCTCTCGGCCTGGAGTGGCTGCATCACGAGCGCGAATCGTGGGTGTGGATCCGCAACCGGTTCGTGCCCTATCCGTTTCAGAACAACATCCACAAACTCAACGCGGACGATCGCGAACGCGCATTGCGCGGACTCGAAGACGCGGCCGCGATTCGCGTGTCGCTGCCGAAGCCGGAAAATTTTCACGAATGGATCCTGACGATGTTCGGCGAAGGGCTGGCGGACATCTTCATGAAGCCGTACAACTTCAAAGTCTGGGGATATCCGCTGGAGGTGCTCGGCACGCGCTGGGTCGGCGAACGAGTGGCGGTGCCGGACCTCGATCGCATCCGCGCCAACATCCGCGAGCAGCGCGACGACGTCTCTTGGGGACCGAACGCGCGATTTCGCTTTCCGCTCACCGGCGGCACCGGTGCAATCTGGCAGGCCGTAGCGTCGCGGCTCGATGCGGAACGATTCGTCTACGGCGATCGCGTGACCGGTATCGATCCGATGTCTAAACGCGTCCGTTTGGCGAGTGGACGCGTGCTCGCGTACGACACGCTCATCAACACGATGCCGCTGATCGAGCTGGCGCGGCTCGTTGCAGATTTTCCAGAGCAGGGATTGCGCGCCGCAGAATCGCTCGTCTCCAGCTCCGTCCACATCTTCGGCATCGGACTTCGGCACGATCGGCCGGCAGCGCTCGAGAAAAAATGCTGGATGTATTTTCCGGAAGCGAACAGTCCGTACTACCGAGTGACGATGTTCTCGCACTACTCGCCGCGCAACGTGCCCGAAGGCGACGGCTACTGGTCATTGATGGCCGAGGTCAGCGAGACGGCGGCGAAGCCCGTCGATGCGGCGACGATCTTCGACGACGTCGTGCGCGCGCTTCGCGAGGATCGCCTCATCGGATCGCAGTCGGAGATCGTCAGCCGCTGGTATCACCGCGAGACGTACGGCTATCCGGTGCCGTCGACGAACCGCGATGCGGCGTTGGGCGTCGTGCAGCCGCTGCTCCAAAAGGACCGCATTTTTTCGCGAGGCCGTTTCGGCGCGTGGAAGTACGAGGTCTCGAATCAGGACCATTCGTTCATGCAGGGCGTCGAGCTGGTGAACGCGCTCACCGGACTTGGAGAAGAAATCACGGTGACGAATCCCGACTACGCGAATAGCGGCGCGTTCCTGCGAAAGGAGTAGCTGCCGATCAGCGCTGCGCGCGTTTGCCGGTTGGGTGAGTGGCGGTTGTTTGAATCTCGCGCGCGTTCCAGCGGCCCGTCCGCGGATCTTTTTCGAACGTCCGCCGCACTGCGATCCAGGCGCTGCGGCGCGCGGCGACGTCGCGGTCGGCGGCGACGGCAGCAGCGTCCCACGCGGCGTTGTAGGCGTCGCGATAGACGTGCAGCGCCGCCTCCGGGAGGTTGTACTGGCAGACGAACGGGAGATCGCGGATCGAGTGGTAGCGCATGATCAGCCTATTGGTCAGTCGTAGTACTCGTGCCCGAGGTGCGTGATCGTTTCGTGGCCCATGGCCCAGCGCATCGTGTTTTTCAGTTTCATCAACTGCACGAAGAGATCGTGCTCGGGATACAGCTCCGGCGCGGTCATCGGGCACTTGAAGTAGAAGCTCAGCCACTCCTGAATGCCGTGAAAGCCGGCGCGCTTCGCAAAGTCGAGCAGCAGCGCGAGATCGAGGACGATCGGCGCGGCCAGGATCGAATCGCGGCAGAGGAAGTCGATCTTCATCTGCATCGGATAGCCAAGCCAGCCGAAGAGATCGATGTTGTCCCATCCCTCTTTCGCGTCGCCGCGCGGCGGGTAGTACTCGATGCGCACTTTGTGAAAGAGATCGCCGTATAGCTTCGCGTAGAGGTGCGGCTGAAGGATGTAATCCAGGACGCCGAGCTTCGTCACTTCCTTCGACTTGAACGAGCCGGGATCGTCGAGGACTTCGCCGTCGCGATTGCCGAGGATGTTGGTCGAGAACCAGCCGCGGACGCCGAGCATGCGTGCTTTCAACGCCGGCGCGACGACGGTCTTCATCAGCGTCTGACCGGTCTTGAAATCCTTGCCGGCGATGGGGATCCGATTGCGCTTCGCCAGCTCCCATACCGCGGGAAAGTCGAGCGCGAGATTCGGTGCGCCGTTCGCGAACGGAACGCCTTCTTTCAGACAGGCCCACGCGTACAGCTGCGAGTTCGAGATGGTCGGATCGTCGTGGTGCAGCGCCTTCTCGAACGTCTCCACCGTGTGGTGTACGCCATTTGCGGACACATATACCTCGGTCGATCCGCACCACACGGCGACGGCGCGGCTGCAGTTGTTATCGGCGATGAAGCGGCGGATGTCGTCGCGCAACTGCTCGACCATGTCCGCTTTGCTCGCACCTTTCTTGACGTGCGTTCCGTTCAGGCGCTTGACGTACTCAGGATAAAAAACACCGGGCATCGGCCGCACTGCGCGAAGTTCGTCGCGAACGAGATCGAGATGCTTCGCCGAAAGAACATCGGCGTGCACCGCCGATTCATACGCATCCTCGGGGAAGATGTCCCACGCCCCGAAGACGATGTCGTCGAGCGAGGCCAGGCCGAGAAAGTCGCTGATGCGCGGTGTGGCGGCTTTGGTGCGCTTGCCGAGGCGGATCGTGCCGAGCTGCGTAAGCGATCCGACCGGTTCGGCCAGACCGCGGCGCGCCAGGAAAACGCCGGCCATCATGGTCGTGGAAACGGCGCCCAGACCCGGCGTGAGCACTCCCAGTTTTCCGGACGGAGGCTCGATCACATCAGGCCGTTTCACGAGCTGCTCTGCTCGCAAATGCCGCGCCAGTCTCTGCAAAAAGTTGTGCGCATGTTTTGCAGTAATCGCAACCATTCGTGTTGGAGCAAGTGACGTTGACGGGTCTGAAATCCGCCGCGGCGCGAGGCGCTGTGGCTGCGGCGCTATCCGCCGAATTTCCCTCCGTTTTCGTCAGCTTCGACGCTTCGCGGGATGACGCGGCGCCGCACCTGCACGCGTCCGAGTGGGCCGAGGCGTCGTTCGATTTCTGGAAATTCGATTGTGCGGTCGACGAGCTGGCGCGGCAGCCGTTCACGCTGACGCTGGCGGACGATCGCTCCGACGGCACCACGTTCCCTCTCGAAGTCCTGATCCGCTGCCAACGCACGGTCGGCCGCCGCAACCGGCATTCGCAATCGCATCAATTCGATCGTGTGTTGCTGGCCCATCGCGCGCTGCACGATCTCGATAAGCCGCTCGTCCGCGCCGATTACAACCACGCGCTCGACGTCTGGCAGTGGATTCTCCGTCTCGATCCATCAGCTTCGCCCGCGCTGCAGTTCGCGGCGCTGTTTCACGACGTCGAACGCCTGCTCTCCGAAGCGGACGTGCGCGTCGAGCAGCACGCGCCTGACTACCAGGTCTTCAAGGACGAGCATGCGCGCAAGGGAGCGGAGGTCGCGCGTCAGGTGCTGCGCGGCGCGGGCATTCCGATTGAAATCGCTGACCGCGCGGCGGCGATCATCGTCGCGCACGAGCGCCGCTCGGACGATGCCGAGGTGGCTGCTCTCAATGATGCCGACGCGCTGTCGTTTTTCTCGCTCAACAGCAGCGGATATGCGCACTACTTCGGTCCGGAGCAGACGCGGAAGAAGGTCGCCTGGACCTGGAATCGCATGAGTGCCGCGGCGCGCGCACGCACGAAGTCGATGCGGCTTCGCGACGACGTTCGCGCGCTGCTCGATGAAGAAGGAGCCGCATGATGGAAATGTCGCCGGTGCAGATTGAAGAACGCGTTCGCTCGCTCGGCCGCTGGTTTCACAACATCGACCTGCGCGGCGTGAAGACCGCGCCCGACCACTTCCTTGGCGACTATCCGAACATCAAGTGGCAGCACTTCGCGCACGCGATTCCGGCGGACCTGAGCGGCAAGTCGGTGCTCGACGTCGGCTGCAACGCTGGCTTCTATTCGATCGAGATGAAGAAGCGCGGCGCCGCGCGCGTGGTGGCCATCGACAGCGATGAGATTTACCTCGAGCAGGGACGTTTCGCCGCGAGCGTCGTCGGCTATGACGACATCGAGTTCCGCAAGATGGATGTCTACGACGTTGGAAAACTCGGCGAGCAGTTCGACGTGGTCATCTTCATGGGCGTGCTCTACCACCTTCGTCACCCGCTGCTCGCGCTCGACATCCTGCACGACACCGTCGTACGCGACGTGATGATTTTTCAGAGCATGCAACGCGGCAGCAGCAACGTGGCCGGCGTCGCAGATGACTATCCGTTCTGGGACCACGGTGTCTTCCAGCGCGATGGCTATCCGTTGATGTATTTCGTCGAGAAAAAGTACGCCGAGGACCCGACGAACTGGTGGATTCCGAACCGCGCCTGCGTCGAAGCGATGTTGCGCAGCAGCGGCTTCCGCATCGTCGACCATCCCGAGGACGAGGTCTACATCTGCCGCAAGGAAATCGTCCATGCCGGTTGAAGCGGTAATGCTCTGGAACGAGCCGAACAATCTCTCGCACTGGGATTTCGAGCTCGACCCCGAGTGGCAGACGTTCTCGGACATGACGCGCCTCGCGGCCGACGCGGTGCGCGCGTCGAACGGCAGCATGACCTGCGTTCTGGGCGGGATCTCGCCGATCGATCCGCTCTTCATCGAGCGGATGCAGCGGCAGGGCGTGCTCGAAAAAGTCGACGCCGTGGCGGTGCACGGATTTCCGCTTGACTGGAATCACTGGCAGATCGATCAATGGCCGCAGAAGCTCGACGAGATCCGCAACATCATCGATCTGCCGCTGTGGGTGAGCGAGGTGGGCGTGTCGACGTTTGGCGCCGAGGAGGTGCAACTCTTCGGGTTGGAGCGGACGGCGCAGCTGATCCTGCACGAATCGCCGCGCGTGCATTGGTACAGCCTCTACGATCTTCCGAAGGCGTGGCCGGCGACGACGCGGCATCGCGAGGCCGAGGGGTCGTCGTACTACCGGCACTTCTACATGGGCATCCTGCGCGAGGACGGCACGCCGAAACTGGCGCTGCAGCGCTTCGCCGATTACACACCCCAGCTGGGCGTTTGCCAGTGGTTCCACTTCGAGGATCCGCGTCTCGATGATGCGGTGAAGTGGTTGCAGAAACTCGGCGTGAAGCGCCTGCGGACGGGCCTCAGTTGGGCTGACCATCATCGTCCGAATTCGCTGCAATGGTTCGACCGGCAGATGACGGCGCTGGCCGATTTCGATGTGACGCTGACCTATTGCTTCACGCCCGGCTCGCGCGGCGTACGCGATCACTACACCTCGCCGCCGCAGCGCATCGAGGAGTTCGCCGATTTCTGCGCGGAAATGACGAAGCGTTACGCGTGACGCGATGGACGACACGACCGAGCGGCGCCGGAACTTCAAGGACCGGCGCTTTCTCCGCTACGCCGATCGATACACGCTCACACTCCGCGGCATCGCCGGCCGCCTCGGGCCCGGCCTGATCACCGGCGCCGCCGACGACGATCCATGCGCGATAGGCACGTACGTAAAGGCGGGAGCGTCGCTTGGATTTTCGGCGCTCTGGCTGGCGCCGGTGACGCTGCCGATGATGGCGGCGGTGGTCTACCTGAGCGCGAAAATCGGGATGGTGAGCGGCGTCGGTTTGGCCGGCGTTCTGCGCACGCGCTACCGCCGGGCCGTGCTCTACCCGATGGTGCTGGCGCTACTCGTTGCGAATGTGATCGAGGCCGGCGCGGACATCGGAGCGATCGCGGCCTCGCTGCAACTGGTCGTCCCGATCCACACGACGTACCTCATCCTGCTGATCACGGCCGCGATTCTCGTGCTGCAGATCTGGGGCTCGTACCGATTGATCCGGCAGATCTTCAAGTGGTTCGCGCTGGCGCTGCTGAGTTACATCGGCGCCGCGCTGCTCGCGCATCCCGACCCGCATCGCGTGCTCGCCGGCACGCTGATTCCGTCGGTTCATCGGAATGCGGATTTCCTCTCGATCATCGTGGCGGTCATCGGCACGACCCTCTCGCCGTATCTCTATTTCTGGCAGGCCAGCCAGCAGGTGGAGGAGGAGATCGCCGTTGGCCGCCGGCGGTTGCTGGACCGACAGGGCTCATCAACGGGCGCGCTGCGTTTCGCCGCATGGGACATCAACATCGGGATGTTTTTTTCGAATGTGGTGATGTACTTCATCATCCTCTGCGCCGCCGCGACGCTGTACCGCGCCGGCAATCACGATGTGGAGTCCGCCGCCGCTGCCGCCGCCGCGCTCCGTCCGCTGGCCGGCAACGCGGCCGGGCTGCTCTTCGCGATCGGGGTCGTCGGCGCGGGGCTGCTGGCCATTCCGGTGCTCACGACCGGCGCGGCCTACGCGCTCGCCGACACGTTCGGCTGGCGTTCCGGCCTCCACGAAAATGCGCGCCGCGCGCCGCAGTTCTACACGGTCATCGCAGCGTCGACGGTCATCGCAATGGGCCTGAACTTCTACGGCGCCAATCCGATCAAAGCGCTCTTCACCGCCTCGATCATCATGGGCTTCATCGCCGTCCCGCTCCTCATCGCCATCATGCGCGTCACCGGCGACGCGTCCATCATGGGAACCCGCGTCAACGGCCGCCCGCTCGCGATCCTTGGCTGGATCACGACCGGATGTGTATGCGCCGCGGCGGTGGCGTTGGTGGTTAGTTGGGTGGTGGCGTGATGAGTGTTGGCCATAGTGATGGCATGATGCGTGTCGATGCCGACCATCAGTGTTTTTATGGCGTCGTGATCCAGATGTTTGCAGGAGATCATCCGCCTCCTCATTTCCATACGCTATACGCGGAGTACGAAGCAGTGATTGATCTGCGGGACATGAGGTTGATGCGAGGCTCATTGCCGCGCCGCGCGATGGCACTCGTTCTGGAGTGGGTGACCGAACATCGCGACGAAATGATGGAGAATTGGAACCTATGTCAACGAATGCTGCCGCCGAAGAAGATCGCTCCTCTGAAGTAGTGCCGGCCGTTGAACCGACCGCTCCCTGGCGCGTGAGCGACGTGCGCGTCATCGACCATGGATTGCTAGATGTCCGCTTCATTGACGGCACGGAGGGCACTGTTGACATGCGCGAGCTACTCAAGAGCGATCGCGTGATCGGCACGATGTTCGAGCCGCTGCGCGATTCATCATTGTTCTCACGCGCTGAGGCTCACCTCGGCGCGGTCGAGTGGCCCGGCGAAATCGATCTAGCGCCCGATGCGATGTATGACGAGATCCGCGCGCACCGAGTGTGGGTGCTCAACTAGGCGCGCACCGAGACGGGTTTCCCCATCGCCTCCGCCACATACCGCTCCAACTCCGCGGCGCGATGCGCGGCGGTGTGTTCGTGCATGACGCGCTTGCGTGAGCGTGCGGCGATGGCGCGGCGGTCGGCGTCGGGGATGTCGCGCAGGTAGCGGAGGACGTCGTCGCTGGTGCGGGCGATGAGGATTTCGCGGTCGGGTTCGAAGATCTCGTCGAGGCCTTCCCACCAGTCGCTGATGATCGGCACCCCGCAGGCGGCGGCTTCGAAGAGGCGGACGCTCGGCGACCAACCGGCGCGGACCATGTCGGCACGCGTCACGTTGAGCGTGAATCGCAGCGAGTTGTAGAACTTGCGATGCGTTCTTGGTGCGAGGTGCATCTCGCGCTTTACGTTGCGCGGCCAGGCGATGTCGTCGGGATATTGCGGGCCGGCCACGATGAACTTTCCGTCGCGCCACTCGCGCGCCGGATCGAGCAGCAGCCGTTCGAGCACCGGCTGGCGATCATCGCTGTACGTCCCCAGGTAGCCGAGGTCCCGGCGCGTGCGTCGATCCTCGGGATAGTAGCCGGCGGGATCGAATGAGCAGTAAAGCGCGCGCGCCATCGGCGAGCCGAAGTTCTGTTCGATGCGCCGCAGCGTCGGGCCACCGGTGAACGAGAGATAGAGGTCGAATCGTGGGATGAGATCGGGCGAGAGGTATTCGTAGTCTCCGCGGCGGAGCTTGGCCAGCGTGACGGGCGTGTCGATGTCGTAGAACGCGACGATGCCTTGCGCGATCGACATCACCCACTCGGCCACGTCGACGCCTTGTTTGACGTACGAGCCGATGATCACCAGATCGGCGTCGGCGATGCGGCGCGCGTGCGAGCGTTTCAGCGCGTAGAGCGAGCGATATAGGAGGGCTGTACAGCCGTCCGGCTCCGGCATGTCGCGGTTATCGGCGTACCACGGCAGGTCGCGCTCGAGAAACGTGACGTCGTGGCCGTTCGCGGCAAGCTCGCGGACGAGCGCGCGCCAGGTCGTGGCGTGGCCGTTACCCCACGACGAAGTGATCGACAGTCCCAGGATGACGATGTTCACGGCTGGGGGATTGCCCTCCTTCCAGGATCTCGGTCACCTGCCGCGCGCGATGCGTGTATGTGTGCTGTGCGAGAACGCGTTGCAGCGCGGCATTGCCGATGCGCCGCGCGCGATCGGGGTCGAGTGTGCGCACGATCTCCGCGACTTCGGCGCCGTCGTGCGCGACGAGCACTTCTTCGTCCGGTTCGAGAAAGAGATCGATCCCTTCCCACGCGTCGGTGATGAGGCACGCGCCGGCGCCGGCAGCTTCGAAGACGCGCGTGGCGGGCGACCAGCCGTTCGCGGCCATGCTGTCGCGGCTGACGTTGAGCACCGCGCGCGGCGTGCAGTTGAAGGAATTGTGGTCGCCGGTGAAAACGTGGCCGATGTAGGCGACGGACGGCGGCATCCGCTTGTCGTCCCAACCGGCGCCGCCGAGGAGGAAGCGGCGATCGGGCAGGAGCGCGGCGGCGCGCAGAAAAAATTCTTCAACGCGCGCCTCGCGGTCCGGAAGTCGGTTGCCGAGGAAGGAGAGATCGGCTTCGAACTCTTTCTTTGGCGGCGCGGGATGATGCGTGGCCGGATCGAGCGCGTTGTAGACCGGGATGCACTGCTTCGCGCCGAACGACTCGTACTTGCGGACGACCGGCGCGCCGCCGCCGTAGGTCAGGATCAGGTCGTAGCACGGCACGAGCGCGCGAAAGGGATCGGCGGCATCGTTGGCGATTCGCTCGAGTGTCGCCGGCGCGTCGACGTCCCAGAAGATGGTGATCTGATTGGCGGTGCGTTGCTCGACGACCGCTCGTTCGAGGAGCTCGTCGAAGACGCCGACGCCGCTCGCTTTGACGATGACGTCGAAGTCGCGCGCGGCGTCGAGCGCTTTCGAAACGCCGTCCAGCCCTTCGCCGGCATAGACCACCACGCGCGCCCAATCCGGATCTTGGGGCAAATCGCGATGCTGCTGGCGGCCGTACGCGTCCGGCTCGAAGAAGGTGATGTGGTGCCCGAGCGCGTTCAGGTTGCGGATGATGCCGCGGTAGTACGTGGCCGCGCCGTTCCAGTAGGCGGAGACGAGGCTGCTGCCGAAGAAGGCGATTTTCATCGGACCTCCGCGAGCGCCGGTTCGCGCACGGCGGCGATTTCGAGCAGCTGATCGACGCGATGCGCGCAGGTGTGGCGGGCCAGGATCGTTGCCAGTCCGTGCGATACGAGCGAAGAAGCGAGCTCGTCGTCGTGCAGGATGTCGCGCATGTGGCGACGCATCTCGGCGCCGTTTCGTGCGACGAGGAAATCGGCGCCGGGCGTGAACAGATGTTCGGAGTCTTCCCACGGCGCGGAGATGAGCGGAATGCCGCAGGCCAGCGCTTCGAACGGGCGGATGGTCGGAATGCCGCGCAGCGTCTCGACATACGGCCGCCGCGGAACGTGAATTGTGAAGCGATAGCGTGCGAAGACTTCCGGAGCACGGTGATTGGGAAGATAGCCGGCGTAATCGATGTGCGCATCGCGGAGTTCCGACAGCGCTGTTTCGGGATAGCGAACGCCGTGAATGCGCGTGCGGAGTTTCAGATCGCGTGACGGTTCGATGAGGAACTCGCGCAGTTCGTTCGTGCGCTCGTCGTCGCCCCAGTTGCCGATCCAGACGAGATCGCCGATGCGTTCGGCGTCGCGCGGATGGAACACGCGCACGTCGGCTGCTTCGTGCCACGTCCACGCATCGGCGGCCCAACCGCGACTCCGATACAGGTCGCGAATCACGCCGCCGTACGCGAGCACGCCGTCGTAGTGACTGAGGTCGTACGCGGCCATCGCATCGGGATCGGTCGCGGCGCGGTGATGGGTATCGTGAAAGAAGAGACGGTAATCGCGATTGCGGACGCGATGCGCGCCGATGCGGCGGACCAGCTCGTGATCGTTCCATTCGTGAACGATGACGATGTCGGCATCATTGAGCGCTTTGTATAGATCGAGCGCATCGAGGTCGTAGCGCGTCGACGACAGCTTCGGAAACGCGCGATGAAACTCTGCGATTGCCGCAACGCCATGGTCGGCGACCAGGTTCTGCACGCTCCATGCGTCGCGTGGTTCGTAGACCGCGACGTCGTGACCTCGATCGAGCAACTCCGTCACGATGCCGCGCAGGAAATGCGCGTTGCCGTGATTCCAATCGGAGATGAGCGAGTGATAGAAGAGCGCGAATTTCACGCGCGGGCCTCGGTGGACGCTTCTCCGGTGATGATCCGCGGGCGTGTCGTTTGATTGATGTAGACCTGCCGGTACTGCGCCGCCATCCGTTCGGCGGTGAACTGGTGAGCGCGCTCCGTTGCGGCGGCGGCGAGAGCGCGGCGGCGATCGTCGTCGGCGATGAGCGCGTTCGTGACTTCGATGATCGCGGAGACATCGCGAGGCGGAACGTAGATCGCAGCGTCGCCCCAGATCTCGCGCAGCGACGCGATGTCGCCGAGGATCAGCGCGCAGCCGGAGAGCGCGGCTTCGAGGACGGAGAGGCCGAACGGCTCGTAGAGCGCGGGGAAGAGGTAGATGCCGGCATCAGCGTACGCGTCCGCGATCGATTCTTCGTCGAGGATGCCGAGGTGCTCCACGTTCGCGGAGTTCGAACCGCCGTCGCCGGCGATGCGCACGGGCCAGTCGAGTTTTGGCGCTGAGTCGACGACGGCGCTGAGGTTCTTCGCCTCGTCCCAAATGCGTCCCGCGGCGAAGATCGAGCGGCGCTCGCGGCGCTGCGGCACGAGCGGCAACGGCGAGCGGCCGTTGTGGATCAGCTTCGACGGCGTGGCGAATCGATAGTGGTGTTGCAGCGCGCCGAGCATCCATGCCGAGGGAGCGACGAGGAGATCGGCGGCGGCGAGGCCGCGCTCGACCGCATCGTGATAGCGCTTCCACGACCGCGGCAGCGGCTCGTTTTTCACCGCATCCCACCACGACAGGACGCACGAATGCGCCACGATCAGCTTCGGACGCGTGAACGGCAGCACGCCGTGCGCGTAGCCGTTGAGGTGAATGAAATCGGGCGAATGATCGGTCTCCAGGTCGAGCAGCCAGACGCCGGCGCGCACGAGGTCTGTCCACGGATCGTCCATCCACTCCAGCTTCCATTCGCTCGAGACGAGGGTCACGTTCGGCAACGCGCCGGCAGCGACGCGTTGCGATTCGGAAGGAAGACGGCCCATCGTTGCGATGACGAATTCGACGTCGCTCGCGGCGCGCGCAAGCTCTATCGCGTACGTCCAGACGCCGCCGACGGTGTCGGCTGTCATCAGCACTTTCATGGCCGCGCTCCGGCGTCGTAGATGGCGTCGAGAGCGCGCGCGACGCTCGCGACCGATTCGATCGCAGGATCGAATGATGGATCGTCGCGAAGACGCTCCGCCCATGTCACTGCCGCGCGTCCGCCCCATGCGTCGGGCGGCTCGGTCAGACGCGTCGTCCGCGTCCCGTCGTAGCGCTCGGCGACGAAGTCGTGGAAGGAACCGTTGACGTTGTGGAATCCGACCGCGCCGCGCGTGCCGAAGAAGCGGATGTCGATCACGCAATCGCGCCCGGCGTTCAGGTTCCACGAGCACGCGATGTTCGCGGTAGCACCGCTGCCGAGATCAAGACGGGCGGTGACGTAGTCCTCGACGGTGTGCTCGCGATCGAAATGCGGATCGCCTTTCGCGAAGAGTCGCGAGGTTACGTTCACGACGCGCGCGTCGGAGAACGTCCAGAGCAGTAGGTCGACGAGGTGCACGCCGAGGTCGATGAGGCAGCCGCCGCCGGAGAGCGTGCGGTCGTAGAACCACGCTTTGTCGGGACCGTAGGCATTGTGAAACGTCAGCTCGGCGGCGAAGACGTCCCCGAGCTCACCGCTGTTGATCGCGTCGCGCACCGCGCGCATCGCGGCGGTGTAGCGATAGGAAAGATCGACGGCGAGGAAGCGATCGTTGACGCGCGCGGCATCGATCACGCGCTGCGTTTCGGCGGCATTGCGGCCGAGCGGCTTCTGGCAGAAGACCGCTTTGCCGCGTTCGAGTGCGGCGATCGCCTGCGTCGCGTGAAATGAATTTGGCGTTGCGATCACGATCGCGTCGACATCGCTTGCGAGCAGCTCGTCGAACGATTGCGTCGACTGGCAGTCATCCGCGGAAAGGTCGGCGACCGGATCGCAAAGCAGTGCGATGTCGACGGCGCCGCTGTCGCGCAGTGCGTTCATGCGATGGCGGCCGATCCATCCGAGACCGGCGAAGCCGAGCCGGGGGAGCGTGGCGACGGTCAAAGGAGGAGCACTCCTTTCACGAAGCCGTCCGGCCGCTCCGCGACGTCGTCGAGCGCTTGCCCGAGTTGATCGAGCGCGTAGGTATGCGTGAGGAGGAGATCGAGATTCAGCGTGCCCGCGACGATCGCATCCATTCCTTCGCGCATGCCGCGAACGTAATTTTTCGGATTCCGTTCATGCGCGTTGATGACGTCGATTCCGAACCAGTTCCACTGCTGCATGTTGACCTGCCGCAGTCCGTCCTGGTGGTAGCCGGCGATCACGATGCGGCCACCTTCGGCGACGACGTCGCCGGCGATGTCGAGCGGCCACTGCGTGCCGACGCATTCGATGACGCGTTCCGCGCCCGCGCCGCCAGTGAGATCGCGGATGCGCGTGACGATGCGCGTGTGGTCGTCCATCGGAATCGTTTCGACGGCACCGCAGGCAGCGGCAAGCTCGCGTGCCGAGTCGCGCCGCGAAACGGCGATCACGCGCGCGCCGGCCGCATTCGCAAGCTGCACGAGCGCGTTGCCGAGAAAGCCGGCGCCGATGACGGCGACGGTCTGCTGCGGATGAATGTCGCTCCGCCGGAAGATGTTCATCGCGCATCCGACGGCCTCGGCCGGGATGTGCCGGCCGTTCAGTGCATCCGGAATCGGTACGACGGAATCGGCGGCCGCGATGTCGTATTCGGCATAGGCGCGATTGGAGAGGATGGCCACGCGGTCGCCGCGGCGGACGTTCGCGACGTCATCGCCCTCCGCGTCGACGACGCCCCAACCTTCGTGGCCGGGAGCGCCAGGCGTGAGCGGATATTGAAACCACGGCCGGCCCTGCCAGACGGGGAGATTCGACGCGCAGACGCCGCAACCCTCCAGCCGCACGCGCACTTCGCCGCGCCCCGGCTGCGGAAGTTCGGCCTCGGCGATCCGCAGCGTCCGTTCTCCTGCGATCACGGCTGCGTGCATGGCTACTTCTCGGGCGACAGCGACGCGCGATGGTTGGCGAGCGACGTCACAGACGCTGCGCGCGGACGCTTCTGCGCCACGCGTTCGTCGGCCTGCTGCACGATTTCCAAGACGCCGTTCGCGACGAGCCATGCGCGCAATTGACGGATGCCCTCGCGCGGCGCGACGCGCGGCTGCCAGCCGGTGATGCGGCCGAAACGTCGCGTGTCGGAAACGTAGTACTTCTGATCGCCGGTGCGCCAGCCGTTCCATTCGACGCGCGGAGCACGGCCGTCGAGCCGGCCGATCATGTGCAGCAGTTCGCGCAGGCTGATCGTCTGCGACGGTCCGCCGCCGATGTTGAAGGCGCGGCCGCAGACCTTGTCGATGTTGCGCGACGCGAGCAGGAACGCGTCTACCAGGTCGTCGACGAAGAGGATGTCGCGCACCTGCTTGCCGTCGCCGAAAATCGTGATCGGCTGGCGCTTCAGGGAGCGAATGAGGAAGTGTGCGACCCAGCCCTGGTCCTCATTTCCGAACTGGTGCGGTCCGTAGATGCAGCTCATGCGGAAGACGACGGTCTTCAATCCGTAGCTGCGCGCGTAATCGCGGACGTACTGATCGGCAGCGCCCTTCGAGCAGCCGTACGGACTGTGGAAGTCGAGCGGCCGGCGCTCGCTGACGCCGTGCGCGAGCAGCGCCGCGGCGCGCGGGCTGTAGCGGAGATCGCCTTCGTCGAGCGCGACGTCATCGAGTCCGCCGTAGACCTTGTTCGTCGACGTAAAAATCAGCGGCGGCTGCAGCGGCGAGCGACGCGCCGCCTCGAGCACGTTGAACGTGCCTCGTGCGTTGACGTCGAAATCAAAGCTGGGATCGTCGAGGCTCGACGTCACCGCCACCTGCGCCGCAAAATGAAAGACGCGTGTGGCGCCGAGCATCGCCGCGTCGACTGCGCGCGGGTCGCGCGTATCGCCGATGACGACTTTCAGCGCGTCGCCGTGGGTGGCGCGAAGCCACTCGAGATTGCGCGAAACGCCCTCGCGCGAAAGATTGTCGAAGACGCAAACGCGCTCGCCGTTCTCCAGCAGCCGGTGCGCGAGGTTCGTTCCGACGAAGCCGCATCCGCCGGTGATGAGAACGTAATCGTCCGCCTCGGTGAGCCTTCTCGCGATCATACGGTCAGACCTCTCGACGACAGCTCGTCGGCGGCGCGCGCGACGTTGTCGACCGCGATCTGGCTCTGCAGCCACTGCGCGAGCTCGGCCAGTCCGTCGCTGAAATCGATCTTCGGTTCGTATCCGAGAAGCGCTCGGGCGAGCGAGATGTCGGCGAAGCAGTGGCGGATGTCGCCGACGCGGTATTTGCCCGTGACCTCCGGCTCGATCGACTCTTTGCCGAGGACTTCGCTCAGCCGCCGCGCCACTTCGAGCACCGTGTAATTGCGGCCGCTGCCGACGTTGAAAACCTGTCCGGCCGCGTCCTTCGCTTTCTCCATGGCCAGGCAACACGCCTCCGCCACATCGAGAACGCTGACGAAATCGCGGCGTTGCAATCCGTCCTCATTGACGAGCGGCGGATTTCCATTCAAGAGCCGCGACGCGAAGATGGCCAGCACGCCGGTGTACGGATTCGAAAGCGCCTGGCGCGTGCCGTAGACGTTGAAGAAGCGCAGCGCAACGGTCGGGATGTTGTAGGCGCGGCCGATGAGAATCGACAGCCGCTCCTGATCGTATTTCGAGAGCGCGTAGACCGAGGAGAGACACGGCTGCTTCGTTTCGGAAGTGGCGAGAGGCGTCAGCGCGCGGCCGGAATCGGTCAGCTCCCACTGCCGCGCTTTGAGATCGTCGAGCGAACGTTCCTGGCCGGGCACGATGCGGCCGTGGGCGTCGCGGTACAAACCCTCGCCATAGATGCTCATGCTCGATGCGACGACGAGCGCTTCCACCGGCTTCGCGATCAGTGCTTCGAGCAGAACGGCCGTGCCGCGGTTATTGACGTCGGTGTAGCGGGCGACGTCGTACATGCTCTGACCGACGCCGACGCAGGCGGCGAGATGGAAGACGACGTCGACGCCGGCAAGCGCGTTCGCGACGGCATCGGCATCACGGACGTCACCCTCGATCAGCTCTGCGTCATCGTCGAGATAGTCGGGGCGGCGCCGCTCCTGACCGTGAACCTGCGCATCGAGGCAATCGAGAATCCGCACGCGATGGCCGCGCCGCAGGAGGTCATCGGCAAGATGCGACCCGATGAAACCGGCCCCGCCAGTGATCAGAATCGTCTTACTCATTTCGCTCTCTTTTTCCGGATTTTCAATGCGAGCCGCGGGGACAGTTCAACTACGAATTGCCGCCGCGCTCGTTTGCATTGGGCGACTTCCGCTTTAGCAAACGTTGCGCCAGCAGCAAACGAAAACCGTCGCCTTTTCCTGCGCCGCTTTTTGCACGCTGCGCAAGTGTGCCGAACGCCAGCAGACACATCGTCATCTTCGGTCTCACCGTCACTTCGTCATGGGGAAACGGCCACGCCACGGTCTGGCGCGGATTGCTGCGATCGCTCGGCGCCATGGGCCACCACGTCATCTTCTTCGAGCGCGATGTGCCGTGGTATGCGGCCGCGCGCGACCTCCACGAAGGCGACGGCTACGAGCTGGTCCTGTACCGCGATTGGAATGAGATCGCGGCGCGTGCGAAGACTGAACTGGCGCGCGCCGATGCCGGCATCGTGACGTCGTACTGTCCCGATGCCGTTGCTGCTGCTGAACTTATTCTGGCGCAGAAGGAAATTACCCGCGTCTTCTACGACCTCGATACGCCGGTGACGCTGGAACGGTTGCGCCGAGGAGAGGCGGTCGAGTATCTGCCAAAGGATGGGTTGGGGAGGTTCGACCTCGTGCTCAGCTTCACCGGCGGCAGTGCGCTGGACGAACTTCGCTCGCGCCTCGGGGCACGCACCGCGCTGCCGCTCTACGGGTCGGCGGACATCGACGCGCATCAGCCGGTTCCGCCGGTCGCGCACTACGCCTGCGATCTCTCGTACCTCGGCACGTACGCGGCCGACCGGCAGGAAGGCGTGCAGCGCCTCCTCTTGCATCCGGCGCAAACGCTTCCCGACAAACAATTTGTCATCGGCGGCTCGTTGTATCCGGGCGATTTTCCGCGCACGCACAACCTCCGCTTCATCGATCACGTGCCGCCCGGCGAGCACCCGGCGTTCTACTGTTCGTCGCGCCTGACGCTCAACGTGACGCGCGGCGCGATGGCCGCCTTCGGCTACTGCCCCTCGGGGCGGCTCTTCGAAGCAGCGGCCTGCGGGACGCCGATCCTCAGCGACACGTGGGAAGGCCTCGAGGAATTCTTCGAGCCCGGCAAAGAGATCTTGCTTGCGCGGTCGACCGATGAAGCGGTCGAGGCGATGGAGAAGCCGGATGCGGAGCTTGCCGCGATCGCGGCGAACGCGCGCAGCCGCGTTCTCGCGCATCACACCGCCGGCCGGCGCGCGGAACAACTGCTGTCGATGCTGGGAGGTTCGTGATGTGGGGCATCGTTCCGGCGGCCGGAATCGGAAGCCGCATTCAGCCGCTGGCGTTCAGCAAGGAACTGCTCCCGGTCGGCAGCCGTTTCGACGGCGAGGCCGAGCGGCCGCGCGCGGTCAGCGAATATCTGATTGACCGCATGCTGGCCGGCGGCGCCACGCGTATCTGCTTCGTCATCTCCTCGGGCAAGTCGGACATCGTTTCGTACTACGGCGGCGAGATCGGCGGCGCCTCCGTCTGCTACGCGGTGCAGCGCGAGCCGAAAGGGTTGTGCGACGCGATCTTTCAGGCGCTGCCGTTCATCGCGCCCGAGGACCATGTGCTCGTCGGTCTGCCGGACACGGTCTGGTTCCCCGCAAACGGTTTCGGCGCGCTCGGCGACGATGACCTGTCGTTTCTCTGCTTCCCGGTCGAGCGTCCCGAGTTCTTCGACGCGGTCGTGTTTGATGAGAAGAACGACGTGGTCGAGATCCAGGTGAAGACTCCGGCGGCGCGTTCGAACTGGATCTGGGGCGCGTTCAAAGTTCGCGCATCGGTGCTCTCCGATCTGCGCGATCTGTGGCTCGAATCCGGCGCGACCGAGCACTACATCGGGACGCTCGTGAATCGTTGGATCGCGCGCGGCGGACGCGCCCGCGCCGTCTGCGCCGGCACCGCCTACGTCGACGTCGGAACGCTGCACGGCTACCGCGAGGCCATCACGCTTCTTGCGGCGAATCCCGGCCATCGCGTCGCGCGCCGGCGTCTCCGGTGAACGAACTCTCAAGAATGAACATTGATCTCTTCACGTTGCTCAGCGGACATGAGACGCGTTGTCGTTACGGGAATGGGCGTGATCTCGCCGCTCGGCAATGATCCGGATGCGCTCTTCTCCGCCTTGATGGAGGGGCGTTCGGGCGTGCGCGAAGTAATCACCGACGGACCGAAAGGGACGAACTCCAACGCCGGCGGCGCTGCCGAGTTTGATCCCGCACCGTTCGTTCCGCGTCCCGACCAATACGACCGCGTCACGCAATTTTCGATCGCCGCGGCATCGATGGCGGTGAAGGATGCCGGCATCGAATTCACCGACGCCAATCGCGCGCGTGCCGGCGTTTCGTTCGGCACCGGCATGGGGGCGGCGAACGGACTCGAAGAGACATTCGCGCAGTTGCTGTTGCGCGATCCGGATCGCGTCAAGCCGCTCACGGTGTTGAAGGTGATGAACAACGCGCCCGCGGGCCACATCGCCATCGAGCATGGACTGGCCGGACCGGACCTCACGTACTCCTGCGCCTGTTCGTCGTCGTCGGTGTCGATCGGCGAGGCGTTCCGGCAGATCCGTCATGGCTACGCGGATGTGATGGTCGCGGGAGGAGCCGAAGCGCCGTTGACGTTCGGCTTCTACAAATCGTGGCAGGCGATGCACGTGTTGGCGATGCCGGACCGTGCGGACTTCTCCACCGCCTCCCGCCCCTTCTCGAAAAATCGCAACGGCCTCGTCCTCGGCGAAGGCGCGGCCATGGTCATTCTCGAAGAGCGCGAATCGGCAATGCGCCGCGGCGCGCGCATCTACGGCGAATTGATCGGCTACGGATCGAGCAACGACCACCAGCACATCACCAAGCCGTCGGTCGAGGGCCAGGCGCACGCGATGACGCTGGCGCTCGACGACGCGAAGATCGCCGGGGACGATATCGGCTACATCAACGCGCACGGCACCGCGACGGTCTTGAACGACGTCACCGAAACGCGCGCCATCAAGAAAGTCTTCGGCGAACGCGCGTACAAAATCCCTGTCAGCTCGACCAAGTCGATGCACGGCCACCTCCTCGGCGGCGCCGGCGCGCTGGAGTTCGTCATCGCGCTGCTGGCGCTCGATCGCAACGCGGTCCCGCCAACCGCCAACCTCGACGTCGCGGATCCCGACTGCGATCTCGACTACGTTCCCGGCCGCGGCCGGAGCGATCAAGACCTCCGCTGCGTGATGTCGAACTCGTTCGCATTCGGCGGCACGAACGCGGTGCTCATCGCGCGGCGCACGTGAGGCTCGCGTGGCACAGACACTCTTGTCTGTGCTTTTGAAGCCGCGCAACCTGGCAAGTCAGGCGCCAGCCTCCCACGAGCACAGACAGGAGTGTCTGTGCCACATAGGTCCGCGTCTTGCTCGCTAAACGAGCATGCAACCTCCGGAAGTTGTCGTCATCACCGGCGCCTCGGCGGGCGTCGGCCGCGCCACGGCGCGCGCGTTCGGAAAACGCGGCGCGAAAGTCGGTCTGATCGCTCGCGGCAGGGACGGACTCGAAGCCGCGAAGCGCGAGATCGAAAAGCTCGGCGGCGAAGCGATCGTTCTTCCGCTCGACGTCGCGGATGAAAACGCCGTCGAGCAGGCGGCGGCGGAAGTCGAGCGCACCTTCGGCCCGATCGACATCTGGATCAATAACGCCATGCTCTCCGTCTTCTCGCCGATCATGGAGATGACCGCATCCGACTATCGCCGCGTCACTGAGGTCACGTACCTCGGATACGTGTGGGGCACGCTGGCGGCGCTGCGGCGGATGAAGCCGCGCGACCGCGGCGCGATCGTGCAGGTCGGCTCCGCGCTGGCGTACCGCGGCATCCCGCTGCAGTCGGCGTATTGCGCGGCCAAGCACGCGGTGCAAGGATTTCACGATTCGCTGCGCAGCGAATTGATTCACGACGGCAGCAACGTGCGCGTGGTGATGGTGCAGATGCCGGCGCTGAACACGCCGCAGTTCCGCTGGGTGAAGTCGCGGCTGCCGCGCAAAGCGCAGCCGGTGCCGCCGATTTTTCAACCCGAGGTCGCGGCGGAAGCGATCGTGTGGGCCGCGTACAGCGGACGCCGCGAAATCAACGTCGGCTGGCCCGCATCGAAAGCGATCATCGGCAACAACATTGCGCCCGGCTACGCCGATCACTACCTCGCGAAGCACGGTTACGACGCGCAGATGATCGACGAGCCGGAAGTCCCCGGACGTCCCGACAATCTCTACGCTCCGCTTCCCGGCGATGCCGGCGCCCACGGCGTCTTCGACGACCGCTCGACGAATGCGAGCATCGCGCTGGAGCTGAACAAACGCCGCGGATGGATCGCACTCGGCGCAATCACAGCCGGTTTGTTTTTATCTGCGCTCCATCTGCGTCGATCTGCGGATTAAACTCCCGCAACTTGAAGCACTACATCGCCCTCGCCCGTCCGTTCACGCTGCTCCCGCCACTCCTCGGCATCGTGTCCGGCGCAGTGTGCGCATGGGGATCGGCGCACAATCCCGATCCGTCTCGGGCGCTGACGTCGTCGGTGATCTGGACGATCGTCCTCGGATCGCTCTGCGCGTCGTTCCTGAACGCGGCAAACAATTCGCTCAATCAGATTTACGACCTCGAGATCGATCGCATCAACAAGCCGAAGCGGCCGCTGGTGACTGGCGAGGTGTCGCGGCGCGGCGCCTGGATCTTCACGTGGATCATGTACGCGCTCGGCTTGGTGCCGACGTGGCTCGTGGTCGTCTACCCGTACACCAGCTGGCGCGCCAAATTCTTCGCGCCGCTGCCGCTACACGAGTGCATCGCCATCTACCTGATCGCGTTCATTTCAACATTCGTCTATTCGGTCCCCGCCCTCGGCCGGACTAAAGCGCATCCGATCGGCGCGAACCTCACCATCGCCATCCCGCGCGGCTTGCTGCTGAAAGTGGCCGGCTGGACGATGGTGGCGCGAGCGACGACGGCCGAACCGTGGTTCATCGGCTCGGTCTTCATGCTCTTCCTCCTCGGCGCCGCGTCGACCAAGGATTTCAGCGACATCGAAGGCGACCGCGCCGGCGGCTGCCGCACGCTTCCGATCGCCTTCGGCGTGAAACGCGCCGCGTGGATGATCGCCCCATTCTTCATCTTTCCCTGGCTGCTGATGCCGCTCGGCGCCGCCACGCACATCCTCACCGGCAACGGCAAGTTCCTGACGATCCTCGGCATCGCCCTCGCGGCTTGGGGCGCGTACACGGTCTGGCTGATCGTCCGCAATCCCGACGAGCTGACGGCGACGGAGAACCATCCATCGTGGCGGCACATGTATCTGATGATGATGGCCGCACAGGTGGGGTTCGCGGTGGCGTATGTGGTGTAGCTGTCATCCTGAGCCGCCGGAGCCGAGGAGCGCGAAGCGCGGCCGGCGAAGGACGGTCGAAGGACCCCCTTCTTTTTAACCCGGATCGGGTGGTGGTACTTGAACGATGCAAGCACTTGGGGGGTCCTTCGACCGTCCCTTCGGCAGCGCTCAGGGCAGGCTCTCCGGCGCTCCGCCTTCGGCTACGACGCCTCCGGCGGCTCAGGATGACAGTTTCATCACCCGATACATCCACTTGTGCGTCGGAAAGTAATACGTGTAATCGCCTGCGTAATGGGCGCGAACGTACGCGTTGTACGCATCCCGCTCCGGAAAACGAAGATGCGTCGCGAACAGCCGATCGACGAACGCGTACTCGTAACGCACCGCAGGATCGCGTTTCGTAAACGGAACGAAATTCGCCTCCGGCCGCTCCAGCGCGTTGTGATCGGCGACGAGGATCTTCACGTTCAGATTGCGCGCGATCAGCGTGTCGATATACGCATTGACCGGACCGCGATCCTGCGCGTGCATGACCGCCGGTCCGTAGAACTCGCCGATGAAGCGGTCGCCGTATTGCGCGCCGTAGAAAAGGTAGTTGGGAAAGAAACGGATGACGTCGTAGATCTGCACCGCGAAGCAGATCGCGATCGCCGCGATCAGCGGCTTCGTCATGCGGTGTTCGAGGATGAGGGCGGCGATGCCGAGCCAGACGATCGGATGGAACTGCACCTGGTGGTGCGGCGCGTCGTATCGGAATACGAATCCCTTCAGCGCGAAATTGATGAGTAGCGCGATTCCGAATGCCGCCAGAAACGTCATCTGCAATCGCCGCGGACGATGAAGCGTCGTCGCGTAGCAGGCGGCGGCGAGGACCAGCCACCACGGTCCGATCTTGATGACGAAGAGAAGCAGCGAAAAGTACCAGGGCGCGTGCGGCGATCCGAGGTTCAGGTAGTTCCAGAAGGGGTAGACGTCGGTCAGCGTACAGGCGCGGATCAGTTTCACCAGCAGCACCGGTTTCAGATAGATCACCGACGTTGCGAAGAAGGTTGCGATCGCGACCGGGATGAAGAGCAAATCGCGCCAGGCGAAGCGCCGCGTCATCGCATAGAAGACAGCGATCGCGATTCCGTTGAAGACGCCGAGGATCGAGCAGGAGGTGGCCAGTCCGAAGGCGACGGCGCTGAGGATCAGCGGATTGCGACTTTCGGCTGCGCCGAAAGCACAGACAAGAGTGTCTGTGCCACACCGCTCCGCGGTATTTGTAGCGGCAGTGGCTGTCGCAGAGACATCGGCTGGTGTGGCACAGACACTCTTGTCTGTGCGGGTGGGCGGCCTGGGCATTCGACCGCGAATGAAGTAGTAAAACGCGATGAATGACGCAGTCGTGAACAACGTGAAGAGGATGTTCGAATGCGTCATCAGCATCCGCCCGGAGGCGAGGATCTGCGGCGAGGTCACATACAGCGCCGCCGTCATGGTCGCTACGGCGACTCCGAATTCGCGCCGCGCGAACGCGTAGAGCATCAGCAGAGTGAGCGCGCTGGCGATGAAGCTGATGACGTACTGGGCCTTAATCGATGACGAAACAAACGCATGAATGAAGTAGGGGAGCCGCGTCTGCGAGACGTCGTCGAGGCAGGCGAACGGGTCGTGCGTTTTCGTCAGACATTGCGTGATGGCGATGTCCGTCCCCTCGTCCCATGTCGGCGAAATTGACGCGATGCGGTGCAGGTGCAGGAACGCGAAGGCCGCGAAAATGACTGCGAAGGCAACGTTGGCGAGCCGCATCACGATGCGAGGTAAAGCACCGTGATCGAGATCGCCGCCCACAGCACCGCGCAGACGATCATCTGCGGGTCGCGCACCATCCGATCGGTCGGCGATTCGTCGTGCGAACGTTCCATCAGGTAGCGATAACGGAACACTCCGAACAGCACCACCGGCACCGTCACCGCAAGCTGCGGACGCACCGTGGCGATGTAGAGGCCGTAGAAGACGAACGTGGCTACGACGGCGATTTCCGAATAGTCGTCCATCAACTTGACGCTGTAGTGCTGCAGCACCGGGCGGAAGTCGGACGCCGTCGTCGTCGACAGCAGCTCCTGCCGCCGTTTCGTCGCGGCGAGGTAGAGGGCGAGTGACAGCGTGGTGATGAACATGAACACCGACAGCACCACGTCGATCACCACCGCACCGCCCCATACCCGCAGCACGAATCCGCAGGCGATGGCGAAGAGATCGATGATCGGCATCGTCTTCAGATAGATCGAGTATGCGGTGGCGAGCGCGAGATACAGCGCGACGGCGAGGAGAAACTTCGGCGCGACGAACCACGCTGCCACCAGCAGGATCGGGATCAGGATCGTAACGATCGTTACTGCAACGCTCACGGAGACTTCCCCCGCGGCGATGGGGCGCAGGCGTTTCACGGGATGGGCGCGATCGCTCTCGCGGTCGAAGACGTCATTGATGATGTAGCCCGCCGACGCCGCGCCGCAGAAGATGACGAAGGCCGCCAGCGAATGCGCCACCGCGGACGGCGAAACGAACGACCGCGAGAAGATCAGCGGCGCGATTACGAATCCGTTCTTCAGCCACTGCGCCGGACGCAGGAGGCGGATGGCCTTCACGGGGGCGAGTTTATCCGCAGATGTCGCAGATGAAACGCAGATTACAATCCGGCCAGTGATCTCCCTCGAACCTGAGTTGGCGCAGTTGCCCCATACCGGTGTGCTCATCGCGCGCGAGCGCCGCGACGCTGTCAGCATCTATCCCGAGCTTCGTATCCTGACCTGGGCCGGCGTCATGCTCATTTCGACCGGCGTCGGCGTCTACATCACGAAGCACCTCGACGACATCGGACCGCTCGCCATCGCCGCGGTGATCGGACTCGCGGCGGCCGCCTTCTACGCGTGGGCGTACTGGAAGCGCAGCCGCAAGGCCGCGCTGATCGACGATTACGTCCTGCTCCTCGCCGCGCTACTCGCCAGCGCCGACATCGGATACATCGAGCACCACTATCACCTCCTCGGCGACAGCTGGCCGCGCCACTTCCTCTTTCTGGCCATCCTGCATGCCGTCACTGCGTATTTTTTTCAATCGCGCCTCGTGCTTTCGTTGTCGGTGGCGTCGCTCGCGGCTTGGCTCGGCATCGAACGGCGCAGCGTCGATACGTTCTTCGATTCGCCGGCAAGCACGGCCAGCCGCGCGTTTGCCTGCGCCGCGATCGTCGTTGCCTGGCGCGTCATCGATCGCAAGCTGCGCCCCGCCACGACGTTCAGTTCCCTCTTCGATCACGCTGCGGCGAACCTCGCATTCTGGGGCTCGCTGATCCTTGCATTCAAAGACGACACGCGACTCCTCGGCTGCGCGATCACGATCGTGCTGGCGGCGGCCGCGATGCTCTACGCGAAACGCACGCGCGAAGGAACCTTCGTCATCTATGCGTGGGTGTACGGAACGATCGCGATCGACATCGCCGTTTGCAATGCGATCCACGACGAAATCTTCATCACCTTCTACCTTCTCGTCTCGACAATCGCCGCGATCGTCGGACTCTTTCTGTCGCACGCGCGGCTGCGGAGGGCGGCATGAAGAATTGGCCGGCGGGACCGTCGATCGCCGAGGAGCGCGCGGAGGCGTTGAGGAAGCTCGTGCCTTCGCAGCCGGCGACGCCGTGGAAGCACAATGGACTGCTGCTCCGGATCGTGTTCATGGTCCTCGCCGCGATTGCGGTGTCGATGGCATTCGGATTCTTCGCCCTGCTCATGCTGCCGAAAGGCATCCTCACCGCGATGCTGGCCATCGGCGCCGCGGAGTGGATGATCGGCGAGCACCACTTCTTCCGCACCGGTGTCGAATCATCGCTCTGGCTCTTCGGCACGTTCGCCTTCATCTTCGGCCTGCCGAGCCAGAGGAAGATCGAAGCGATTCTCGTCTTCGCCGCCGCGGCCGCGCTCTCCGGCTGGCGCATGCGTAACGAATTCTTCGGAGTGCTCGCAGCGATTCTGGTCGTGGCGTACGTCGCCGCAAAGTGGGAACACACTCCGATCCTGGCGATGTCCGCCGCCGCCCTCATCGCCATCGCCTCGGCATTCGCACTCGGCCGCGCGTGGCAGCGTCCATCGACAGACCGCCTCTTTGCCGGTCTCGCGGTGGCAATGCCGATCGCCGGCTACGTGGCTACGCTCTTCCTGCGCGAGTTCGGCCCCATGAATCTCCGGGTCGCCGCAATCCTCGGCATCACGGCGGCGATTCTTCTCGCCGCCGGCATCGCGTGGCGCGATCGCATCCTGCTCATCTCCGCAACGCTGTCGATCGCCTGCGCCGCGATCGAGCTGCGGCAGCTCTTCGACTATCCCGCCGAGCAGAAGTTGATCGCAGCAGGCATCACCGTGATCGCGATTGCCGTGACGCTCGAACGCGCGCTGCGACGCAGAACGCACGGCCTCGTCGTAACCGTCGTCGCCACGAATCCGTACGAAGAAGCGATGCAGATCGGCGGCATCCTCACCGTCGCCCCGCACGGATCGGCCCCAACCGCTCACACCCACGCCGGCCCGGTCCTCGAAGACTCGACATCCGCAACGGACAAATCGTTCGGCGGCGCAGGAGCAGGCGGCGGGTACTAATCGCGACGGTCAGCCTCTCGCTACAAACGTTCTGCCTTGCGCAACCCGCGGCACATTTCGCGAAGCTTTGGAGTGCGGTGGCGATCGAGCCACCGCTTTGGGAGGGCGGTGGAAACGCTGCTTTGATGCGTGCCGCGTTTTCGGCGAATATCAACGATTCCGCGGAGTCGCCCTTCCCCCTCCCTCCCAAAGCGCTGGCCTTGCCACGTGCACTCCAAAGCGCTTCGCGCGAAACGATTGAGAAGGCTGTCGTTCCACACTGTTCCACGTGTCACATTCAGTGTGCAGGCCGTTTTCCGGCATCTGCCGAGGGTGCGGAGAGAGAAAATTCGAGCCTTTTCCGCAGCCCAACCACCCTCCCAGCCCACACGCCGATATTTTCTTCGGCCGCGTCTGCTATTTCCTTCGGAAACTCACCTTAAAACCTGCGGAAAAAGCGATCGCGAAATGTAGATGGAAAAGATGTGCAAAACGTGTGGAAAACGCGCTGATTTTCTGCGGATTACCCCTTGAAAGTCTGTGCAAAAACCTGCGGATAACCTGCGGGGATCGAGTGGAAAGCCAGCGGAGAATGCATCGACTTCCTGTGGACTAAACCTCTGATTTCTCGAATACTTACGCTTCAGGTAGTGTTCTAACCGCACGCGACCACAACATCTTGTGGTCATACACTTGACATCCGTTTCTGCCGGGCGTAGCTTGTTCCGCACAACAGACGACGACGATGCGCGTGGGAGGATTGATGAAGGATTTGAAGCACGTTTCCCGTCTTACCACACGGAGCCCCCTACGGTCGGTTTCACTTCAGATTCGCGAGTATCAGGTCACCGTCAAAGTCAAAACGCCGGTCCCGCAGGCCCGGCCCACCAGCGCGCGCTGGCTCGCTCGTTAACTACCGCTCATCCAACACCGAAGCGCCCCGTGTAGGGGCGCTTTTGCTTCGAAGAAGGAGAACAGATCATGACGTCCATCGAGATCCCGTCCAGCAGCATCCGCCCCCGCTCGAGCAGCAAGCCGGTCAAGAAGAAGGAGACGAAGCCCGGCGGCATCGCCATCGACCGCTTCTTTACCAAAGCGGGAGTGGACGTCTACGACACCTGTGAATGGGAGATGCGCGCGGCGGCCATCACCAGTGAGAGCGGCGGGATCGTCTTCGAGCAGAAAGACGTCGAGATGCCGAAGTTCTGGTCGCAGATGGCCACCAACGTCGTCGTGTCGAAGTACTTCCGCGGCCACCTCGGCTCACCCGATCGCGAGACTTCCGTGCGCCAGCTCATCGGCCGCGTCGTCCGCACCATCACCGGCTGGGGACGCGAAGGCGGCTACTTCGCGAGCGAGGCCGACGGCGATACGTTCCGCGACGAGCTCACGCACATCCTTCTCTACCAGATGGCCGCCTTCAACTCGCCGGTCTGGTTCAACGTCGGCATCGAGCCGCATCCGCAGTGCTCGGCGTGCTTCATCAACTCCGTCAACGACACCATGGACTCCATCCTCGGCCTCGCCAAGACCGAAGGGATGTTGTTCAAATACGGCAGCGGCACCGGATCGAATCTCTCCAGCATCCGTTCGTCGAAGGAGTTGCTCGCCGGCGGCGGCACCGCGTCGGGCCCAGTCTCCTTCATGAAGGGCTACGACAGCTTCGCCGGCGTCATCAAGAGCGGCGGCAAGACCCGCCGCGCCGCCAAGATGGTCATCCTCAACGCCGACCATCCCGACATCGTCGACTTCATCGAGTCGAAGGAAAAAGAAGAGAAGAAGGCCTGGGCCCTGATCGATGCCGGCTACAACGGCGCGTTCAATGCCGTCGGCGGCGCATACGACTCCGTGCAGTTCCAGAACGCCAACCACTCCGTGCGTGTCACCGACGACTTCATGCACGCGTACGAGAAGGACCTCGACTGGCAGACCTGGTCGGTGACCGAGCCGAAGCAGGTCATGGGCACCTTCAAGGCCCGCGAGCTGATGCGCAAGATGGCCGAGTCGGCCCACCTCTGCGGCGATCCGGGCATGCAGTTCGACACCACCGTCAACGACTGGCATCCGTGCCCGAACACCGCCCGCATCAACGCCTCGAATCCGTGCTCGGAGTACATGTTCCTCGACGACTCCGCCTGCAACCTCGCGTCGCTGAACCTGATGCGCTTCTACAACGAGAACACCGGCTTTGACGTCGAGGCCTACCGCGCCGCGTTGCGCATCGTCATCACCGCGCAGGAGATCACCGTCGATTTCGCCTCGTATCCGACGAAGGCGATCGAGAAAAACTCGCACGCCTTCCGCCCGCTCGGCATCGGCTACGCCAACCTCGGCGCGCTGCTGATGGCCCGCGGCATCGCGTATGACTCCGAGGATGGACGCGATTACGCGGCGGCGATTACGTCGATACTGTCCGGCGAGTCGTACGCGCAGTCCGCACGCATCGCATCGAAAGTCGGTCCGTTCGAAGGCTACGCCGTGAACCGCGAGCCCTTCCTGCGCGTCATCGACAAGCACCGCCGCGCCGCCTACCGCATCAACACCCGCCCGCTGCCGGCCGACCTGGCCGACGCCGCCGCGAAGGTGTGGGACGAGGCATACGCCCTCGGCCAGGAGCACGGCTACCGCAACGCCCAGATCTCCGTCCTCGCGCCTACGGGCACGATCGCTTTCATGATGGATTGCGACACCACCGGCATCGAGCCCGATATCGCCCTCGTGAAGTACAAAAAGCTCGTCGGCGGCGGCATGCTGAAGATCGTCAATCAGACCGTGCCGACCGCGTTGAAACGCCTCGGCTACGACCCGAAGCAGATCAACGAGATCATCCAGTACATCGACGAGAACGACACCATCGAAGGCGCTCCGCACATCCTCGACCAGCACCTCACCGTCTTCGACTGCGCCTTCAAAGCGCAGAACGGCACGCGCTCGATCCACTACATGGGCCACCTCAAGATGATGGGCGCCGTCCAGCCCTTCATCAGCGGCGCGATCTCCAAGACCATCAACATGCCCTCGGCCGCATCAGTCGACGAGATCGAGCTGGCGTACCACGAAGCCTGGAAGCTCGGCTTGAAAGCCGTAGCCGTCTACCGCGACGGCTGCAAACGCTCCCAGCCCCTCTCCACCGGCAAGGACAAAGAGAAGCTCACCGACCTCGGCGTGACCCCCACCGCCGTCCGCAGAAAGCTTCCCGACGAGCGCGAGTCGATCACCCACAAGTTCTCGATCAGCGGCCACGAGGGCTACATCACCGTCGGCAAATACGAAGACGGCACCCCGGGCGAGATATTCATCACCATGGCCAAGGAAGGCTCCACGATTTCCGGTCTCATGGACAGCTTCGCCACCATGACCAGCCTCGCCCTCCAGCACG
>DASYJY010000025.1:0-2125 GCA_035995985.1 Thermoanaerobaculia bacterium
GCGTTCATGCAGGCGTCGAAGTAATCAGACCCAGAACACGCCCGACGTATCGGTCGCCACTGCCTTGAGCAGCACGCGGATGTCTTTGTCCGTCTTCTGGCTCGACAGACGATGCCAGCGCTGGTTCGTATCCGGCCAGTAGAGCGACCAAACGCTTTTCGCCGGCGAGTAGCGGAACTTCGCTTTCGGCACCGAGGTCCATTCGAGGTGATTGAGGAACGACGGACGCCGCTCGATCAGCACGACATGGTTCTCGGCAATCTCGAATTCGAGCCGCGACGATTCGGCAACATCTGCAGACGAGCTCTGCGCGCAGAACTCCTGGAGCGCGGTTTCAGCGTCAGCACGAACCTCGGGGGGGATAGCCACGCGCGAATCTTAACCTGTGGGGAGTGGGGAGTAGGGTGTGGGGAGTAGGAGATCGGCAGAGTTCCTCTTCTTTCCCACTCCCAACAGCCAACTCCCCACCCCCTACTTTCCATCTGCGGTCGTGTAGCCGATCAGCGCCAGGCACATCTCGTCGGTCGTTTGTTCGCCCCAGCGCACATCTTTTGGCGGTGAGCTCGGGTTGTGCCAGTTGTCGGTCGAATTGTCGAAGTGCGACTCGACGTGAATGACGCCGCCGGCCGCGATGTGGAGCGGCATCTTGTAGACGTACTGCCCCTGCCAGTTGAAGTCGTATTGCGGGACGTCGATCATGCACACCGTCGTCCCATCGGCCAGCTTGGCTTCGACTTTTGTTTTTGTGCCGAGGAGGTGCATGTGCGGGTAGACGGAGACGATGTCGATGGACGTGTCGGCGGCTCCGTAGGCATCCACTTTTGAATCGTGATCGCCGGCGCGGATGACGAATTGATCGTTGATGATGAAGTCGTAGTGCATCTGCTTCTTGACCGGCGCGGTCGTGAGATACAGGCCGATCTGTGTTTGATCGGGAGCGACGCGGCCGAAGTGCGGGTGATAGTGAACCTGCATCACCACGCGCGCCCCTTTCGGAATTCGCACCGCCGTTCCCTCGGGCAGCGGAGTCGGACGCGCGCCGGGCGTCCAGGCGCCGAGCGCCGTCGCCGTATCGAGGCCCGGACCTCCGAAACATTGATAGCCGTCGCCGTTCTTGTCGCGTGTCGCGCTGGCGCCAGTGACGTCGAGATAGGGAACGATGTGATGGACCGTGCCGCGGTCGCCGGGCCGAAAGTCGACCATCGTCACCTGCATCTCTTTCGTCGCGTCGCCGGGGATGGAGAAGCAGCGGTACTCGTCGGCGTCGGGTGGCGGCGTGAACGCCTTCGGCATCGCTAGAATGACATCCGGCTTGCCGCCCGGCCAGCCGTCGTCGAACGTTCGCGGCGTTGGCAGATCGGCCGCTTTGCCCTCGGGTGTCCCGCCATCGACCCAGTGCGCAATCGTATCGATGTCGCTCTGCGCCATCGCACGCGTCCCGACGAAATCGCCGCATCCGGCGGCGGCCTTCCACGGCGGCATCTGTCGCGTCTGCGTCATGTACTTGATGGCGTCCGCGTGCAGCACCGCATCGCCGTACGTCATCAGCGAAAACGGGGCGATGTCATCCGGGTGATGGCACGACTGGCAGTTTTGCTGAAGGATGCGCACGACCTCACGATTGAACGTCGGCCCGTCCGGCGGATTCGCCGCGCGCCGCCGCGCGCCAATGAGCGTGAGGACGAGCAACGGGAGAAGAAGAATCGCTTTCTTGCGCATGGAGGCTCCTTGCAGAACTCAAAACGAATACGTGATTCCGAACGACGGCACTACGCCGAGGATGACCTCATTGTGCCGATGTCGATGACGCCGTGCGAGTCGAAGTTGAATGAGTAGCCATCCACGCCGAAGTGTTGCGGATACCGAAGACGTTGAACAGCTCGACGAAAAAACTCAGACCGCCCAGCGACGTGTCGATATTGTGGCTGGCGCGCAGATCGGCGCGCCGGTACGCCCGCAGACCGCCGCTGTTGTATGCGCCCAGCACCGTGTGAAATACGTTGCTGGTCGCGACACTGTCTACCGGCGTCATCGACCAGCGGCTGTGGAAGAGTCCGCAACCATTCCGCCGAGTTCGCCACGGCCACTCCTCGCCGCCACCATCACATACAATGCGCGCCGCATT
>DASYJY010000026.1:0-17248 GCA_035995985.1 Thermoanaerobaculia bacterium
TCCAGTTGAGCGGATTGCTCCAGAATTCCGTGCCGCCGCCGCCTGTGTAAGTCACGGTCGCGCCGAAGGCGACCGACGAAGCGGCAACCATCGCCAACACCGCGCCGGCGCGCACAAATACACGAATACCCATGTTCATGGAGTGGTCCCGATCTGCTGACTTGTGAAATTGCTGAATTATTATTGTAACGTGTTTTCTTACTTCAACCTGTAAATCATTCGTACGCTCACCGTTCTGCCGTTCTGCAGCACGGACGGAAGTGCCTCCGAGCCGACGACCCGGTACTGCTTGTCGAATACGTTGTCGGCCAGGAGCTGCAGCGACAGCTTCGGCACCATGTCGCGATACGTCAGCGAGACGGCGGTCGTCGTGTAGGCGTCAGGGCCGGTGTTGTCGGGAAATGTGACGAAGGCAGTCCCCCGGCCGATCTTGCGGCGGCCGGAGTAATGCGTCCGGACTGCTGCCGTCAGTTGCCGCCACTCTTCATCGACGCCGAGGTTGATCTGGTTCGTGGCGATGTTCGGGACGCGCACAGTTTCGGTGGTGGCGTTCGGGTCGGGCGCATTCGCATCGATAGCGGACGGGATGCGTTGCTCCGGCTGTATGTGCGTGTAATTCGCCCAGATCTCCGCGGCCGCAATCTTGTGGCGTGCCGTCAACTCCAGACCGCGGACGAGGATTGCGTCGCGATTCAGGTTTACCACGCACGGATTGGGGCAAGTTTCCGAGGACGGAACGCGCGCGAGGGCGATGACGCCGGTGTAATGGGCGCGGTAGGCGGAGAGCTGTACGGACGTTTGCTCGTCAGCCTCCCATCCGGCGCTGACCTCGGTGTTGCGCACCCGTTCCGGACGCAAGTTGACATTGAACGACGTCTGAAACTCGCCGTTGCGGGGGAAGACGACGCCGCCGAATTTTTCCGTATCGGTCGGATCCTTGAACGCTTCCGAATAAACCGCTTTCAGGACCAGTTGGCGGCGGCCCGGCGAATAGATCACTCCGAGCCGAGGCGTGAAGATCGAGCCGAATCCCGAAACGTCGCTCTCGATGCTGTCGTCGATCTTGTTGTAGCTGAGCCGTCCCGCGGCGATGAAGCGAAGCGATGGCCGCGGCTTCCACGCACCTTGTCCCCAAAGCGCCGTATCAGTGTGGAAATTACGTGAGGAAAAGATGGCTTGGGAGCCGTCGGCGAATTGATCGTATTGGCTCTGGATCGTGCTTTTCGCGAATTCGACGCCAGTCACTCCGCTCAGCGTCTCCGAAGGCTGCCAGGCCATGCTGACCTCGCTGCGAATCTGCGTCGAAAGGGCCCTGGCGCTGACGGGAAAGAGCAAGGGAGCCCTGGGCGGGCAAACCGCCGCGCCGCACGTGTCGGGAAAGAGTTGGCTCGAATCGAGGATGCCGTTGGCATACGTGGCCATCAAATCGAACTTCGACGCACTGTTATCAATGCTCGATTGCCTGTAGCGCGTGAAGATGTTCAACGTTCCCATCGACAGACGGGCCGAATAGCGGAGGTAGAGCGCGGTCTCCTCCGGCGTGTACGTACTGTTGCCGCCGTAATACTTCGCGCCGTATGCGGAAGCAACGCCTTCCTGGCTTCGCCACGACTGCAGGCCGAGCGTCAGGCTCGAGATCTGGACCTTCGCGTTGACGCCCCAGTTCTTCGCCCGATCGTTGAAGCCGAGGTGGTGCTGCTGGATGAAAGCCTGATCGGTCTCCCGCGCGAGCTGGATCCCCGCGGCATCGACGCCCTGCAGCGTCGGCAGCGCCGCATAGTCCAGATTCCGATACGTGTAATTCCAGTCGTTGAACTTCGCGAGATCGCGCTCTTTGCCGTCCTGGAAGCGGCCCGCAATCGACCATGAAACGCTGCCGCCGGCGGTGTTGCCGGCCGCGGTCATGTCAGCGGCGCTGCTGCCGTAGCCGCCCGTGGTCACGTGTCCGGCGAGACCGAACTGTTTATTGTCGCCGACGAGCGCCGACGCGTCTTTGGTGATGACGCTGATCACGCCGGTGTAGGCGTTCGCGCCGTACATCGTCGACGCCGGCCCGTAAACGACCTCGACGCGGTCGATGTTCGTGAGCGGGTATTGCCGCGACAGATATTGCGTCCCCTGCGTCAGGTCGTTCTGCTCGACGCCGTCGACGAGCAGCAATAGCCTGCTGTTGAATGCGTCGTAGTAGCCACGTTGGTAGACATGCGAGTAGATGTCGCCATTGGTTCGATTGACGTCGAAGCCGGGAAGATCGTGAAGGAGCTGCTCGAGGTCGAGATACCCGCGGCGCTCGATCTGGTCGCCGGTGACGACGACGACGGTGGCCGGCGCCTCCCGCAGACTCTCGGCGCTCTTCGACACCGACGTGACCTGCGCCGACTGCTCCTCGTGCCGCACCTCGGCCAGAAGCGCGGCGAAGCGCGCGGAGCCAGCAGCGTCATCGAAGCTCGGCTCGAGCCGGAGCAGCTTCGCCACTTCCTTGCGCGCTTCGTCAGGACGCTCGGCGTACATCAGCGCGCGGGCCAGCAGCGATTGCACCTGGATGGCGACCGTGCGCGAGACCCTGGCGCGGCCGCACTCCTGGCGCAGCAGAGCCGAGGTCTGCACGAACTCGCCGGTGTCGTAGAACTTCTGCGCCTGCGGCAGCGCTGCCGTACATGCATTCTGGGCCGAGGCGGCGTGCGCGACGAGGAGCACGACGGCCGCGGCAAATAGGGAGACACGTTTCATTTCAACCCCATCTTTGGATCGGAGCAGGGACTCGTCTCGCGGTACGGCTCGTCCGTGTAGCGGCTCCAGATTTCTTCGGTTAGCGGATTGGGATTCGTGCGGCAGAGGTGTGCGGCCAGAACGTCGGTGCGCGCGTCGGAGATGCGGATGGCTGGCTCCTTGCCGCCGGAGATGACGCCGCTGCCGTCCGCGTTGAACTCAACCGCCCAGATCCATCCCTCCTGCCGCGCGATGACGTCCGGCAGCGCTTCCGGCTTGTCGACGTGCCACAGACGGATGGTTCCGTCGGCGCTGCCGGACGCGAAGACGTCGCCGCGCGGATTGAAACGGAGCGAGTTGACGCTCGCGGTGTGGCCGGAGAAGGTGACCTCGCGCCCCTGCCGCAACAGTGAGCCGACGATGCGGCCATCCGCTCGTCCGCACAACAGCGCCGTCCCGTCGGGTTTGAAGGCGAGGCTGCGAATGTCGTTCGCGTCTTTGCAGACGCTGCGCGGCTGTGCGTCCGGCTGGGCGACGTTCCACAGCAGCGCACCCGAGGATTGACTCGCGGCGAGCGTCTTGCCGTCGGGGCTGAACGCCACCGCGCGAACACTCTTGTTGTCGGCGCCGCGCAGCCGCGCAGCCGCGGCCGGATGGGCGGCGTCCCACAGCGTCACGGCGCCGTCGAGATTTCCCGCGGCGAGTAACTGCCCCGAGGGCTGAAATGCCAGCGACATCACCGCGACGCTGCCGGTGGTGATCTGCCGCGGCGCGCCGCCGTTGCGCACGTCCCAGATCGAAACGTTGCCGCCGCTACTGCCGGCGGCGAGCAGGTTGTCGCGCAGCGCCAGTGTGCGGACCGGGCCGGCCATCTGCCCGACCGTTTTCGGCGGCAGCCATTGATTGTGATCGTGGTCGTGGCGGGAAATCACCCCGCTCTCGTCGCCGGCGTAGATGGTGTGGCCGTCGGGCGAGACGACGATCGCGAGCGCGCCATTCTTCTGCGACAGCTTCTGGACGGTCTGCGACGCGTAGCGGCCGCCGACGGCGTGCAGCGACGCGAAGAGCTCCGGATCGTCGGGATCGCCGCCGTTCTCCCGATTCAATCGATAGGCTTCGAGGACAAGGCGAACGTCGGCACTGCGTGCTTCGCGCGCGGTCAACGCGAGGGCCCGCGATGCGGACAGATGGCGCAGCGTTTGTGCGTGCGCGCGCTGCTCCTCGGCCGTTTCTTTTTGTGCGATTGCTTCGCCGCGCGCGATCTCCGTTTTCTTCGTCTGGTCGCGCGCCTCGCGCTCGTTGGCCAGCGCTTTCTGCTGCTCGCTCTCGGCGCGGAGCCGCTCCCGCTCGGCGATCTCACTCTGCCGCTGCGCGATCTCCGTCTGCGTTTCGGCGCGGGTGCGCTGTTGTTTGGCGACGTCGCGCTCGCGGTCGGCCGCGAAGCGCGCTTCCTCGGCGCGCCCTTTCTCTTCCTCGGCCCGCCGCTTCTCCGCCTGCGCGCGCTTCTGCGCTTTCATGACGTTGTCGCGCTCTTCCTCCGCTACGCGCTCCGCACGCTGCGCCTCCGCCTTCTGTTGAAACGCGGTGTAACCGAGACCCACCATCGCCAGGAACGCGATCGACAGTACGGCGATGACGATGCGAGCCTGCCGCAGCGCGCGCCGGCGCCGCATGTCGCGCCGCTGGACGATCTCATCGCGTTCATTTTGGCTGGCGTCGAGAAAGGCCATCGCCCGCGCGAACGACGGGTCGTAGCGCTCCGCCCACTCCGGCGTCGGCAGCTCCTTTTCGCGCCACGTGAGGGCGAACTGCAGCTCGGGATCGCGCCACAGCGCCGCCTTCCCTTCCTCGTGCCGCCGCGCGGCCTCGGCGAGATTCAGATAGAGCTGGGCGGAGCGCGCTTCATCGTCCGCCCACTGCGACAGCCGCTCCCAGTTGCGCATCAGGCTCTCGTGGGAGATATCGAGGATGGAGTTGTCGTCGAGGGCGACGATCGCCGCCGGCATCAGGAAGGAGCGTCCCTGCCGCCGAAAGCTTTCCGTGACTCGCGTGATCTCCTCGAGGCTCGCCTGCGCGACAGCCCGGATCTCGCCGACCGGCGCGGGACGCCGCACACCGCGCGGATCCGACGCTTTGTCGGTCAGCGCTTTGAACATCTTCTCGGCGATGAATTTCCCTCGCTCATCGAGCTCGCCAAACGCCTCCTCGGCGTGCCGCGACAGCGCATCGCTCAGCGTGCCGATCCCTTCGTAATGCGAAAGGTCGAGCGCCTCGTCGCGATAGTGGAACGACCGCCAGCGCTCCCAGGTCCGCATCAGTGCGTGCTGAAGGATCGGAAGCTGATCGGGATCGTCGCCGACGTCGTTCAGTAACCGCGACACGAGGCGCGGAGCGATCGTCGCTCCGCCGACGGCCACCGGCCCGGTGATGGCGATGCGCAGCTCCTCGCGCGTCATCCGCGGGACGAGGTAAATCCCGTCGTTGACCACTTCCGGCAGCGTGCTGAACTCCATGCAGTCGCCGATGAAGTCGGACCGCATGGTGATGGCGATGTAGATGATGGGACTCTCGCTCTCGCGCGCGGCCAGGAGAAGTTTGACGAAGGCAGCCGCTTCGTCGCCGTCATCAACGTCATCAGCGCTCCGGCCGCGTTTGTAGCGGAAGATCTCCTCGAACTGGTCGACCAATAAGAGGACGTTGTCCGTGTCACCGATCTGCGACTGGCGGACGCACTCGACGAGGCCGAGGCGGCTGGCGCGCAGAGTCGTTTCAAAAAGTGCACGCGTCAGCTTCTCGTCGGCGCCGGCGCCGAGGGCCTCGGGGGCAGTCAGCGCGGCGGCGAGATTGCCGATCGGATCCTGGCCCGGGCGCATGATCGGCACCCGCCACCGCGAACCGGCCCGCGTCATGGCGCCGCCGTGGAGGCTGGGGATCAGACCCGAGCGCACCAGCGACGACTTGCCGCTGCCCGAGCGGCCGAGGACGGAAAGGAAACGCGTTGTGCGCAGCCGTCGCAGAAGCTCGTCGGTCTGCCGCTCGCGTCCGAAGAAGAGATAGTCCTCGTCCGGCTCGAACGGCCGCAATCCCGGAAATGGATTGACGTCCGCCGTCGGGTCGAGGCCGATGCTGATGCCGGAGCTGCTGGAAGTGCGGGGAACGGAATTCATGATGCTGCCCCCCGTGCTTTCGCGATGGCGTCCAGCAGCGGCGCGAGCACCGCGGGATCGAAGCCGCCGGCCGGCTCGTGGATCAGCATCGCCTCGTGTGTGCGAAAGCGCTCTTTCTGCGGCGAAGCCGGCGCGCCGACGTAGATGCCGCGCGCGAGCAACGGCCCCTCCCGCGCCAGCGCCGCGCTCTTCTGCAGCTCGCGCAGCTTCCGCCGCAGCCACAGCTCGTCGCCCGCACCGTAGTAGAGAAGGATCACATCGGCCGAGCGGAGGTTTTCCTCGTGCTCGAGCCGCGCTTGCGTTTCATCGTCGTCGAAGAACGGGAGGACGACCTCGAATCCTTCGCTGAAGAGGTGATCTTCGAGAGGCTGCGCCGCAGTGACGTCCAGCTGATCACAGAGCAGATACAGCCGCGGATGGTCCTGCGCCACAGGCGCGGCGGCCGCCTTCACGATCACCGCGGCCGGCGGCGTGAGCTTCCGGTACATGAATGCCTTCAGCTCCTCGAGCGGAACTTCCAGCAGCTCCGCGCTGGCGTGGACCTCGGAACTCGTCTTCAGTTTGTGGACGAACGCCCGCTGGCGCTCGTCTTCGATCGCCAATCCCGGCCGAAGCCAGATGACGCTCGACAGCTCGCTCTTCTGCGCGGCCTCCGAGGCCAGCGCCTGCTGGCGCTCCACGATCGAGACGTTCGAGCCGTCGGGCACGACACCGTAGTTCAGTCCGACCAGGTGGATGGAAACCTTGCTCCGCGCGAGTTGCTCGCGCACGATCACGTCGAGCTCCGGACCGACCAGCGGCAGCGCGCGGTCCGGTAAGACTTCGAAGCCGTTGCGGACCAGGTCGCGCTTGATCGATTCGCGCTCCTCGCGCAACTCGAAGCTCGTCTCTGCGAGGAAGAGCGTCCCCTTCGTCACCGCCGGTGCGGCGCTGACGGCGGTGCTGTCAATCAGGTCGAGAAGCTGCGCGATGTCGAAGGCGAGGTCGTCGAGCTTCGTCAGGAACGTGCGCTCCTTGCCGTAGTCCTGCGACAGTTCCCGCGGCCTGCCAGCGTCGTCGTAGACAAAGAAGTCATACCCGAGCATCGGCTGCACTTCCTCGGGGAGCCGCTCGCGGATGACCGGCGTCTTCACCACTTTGAAGATGCGGGCCTTGTCACCGATGCGCGCGCCGCCGGAGCTCTCGGCGATGCGGTAGAACTCCTTCAGCTCGCGATTGCACCATTCCGACTGCACGTAACGCGGCGAGACGATCGACACCAGCGCCGCAATCCGCGGAAGCCGCTCGAGGATGGTGTCCGCAAAGATGTCGTTCCCCTGCAGCTTCTGATCACGCCAGATCTTCGGCTTCTCCCCCCGCACCTGCCCGACGCGAATCTCCAGGAGCCGATGCAGCTCCGAAATCCACCCCTGCTCCCCGGCGATCAACGGTTCGTTGTCAATATGGGCATAGCTGATGAGGAAATCATGCTCGAAGGCCATAGATTGTAGGGAGTGGGACCACTATAGGAGTGACGCTCGGCCGCATTTCCCTACCCCCATCTTTCGCGAAGGGGTCAAACCGGCCGGCGAAGGCACGACACCCCTTTCGAGGCGTCGGTTCGCCCCCCACGGCGCATCGAAAGGCGTTCACCGGCGTTCAGCCGGCCGAGTAAACGGCTGCGATCACTGACTCAATCACGTCAGTCGAACTGCTGTTGATATCAAGTTGGACGGCGTGTGCGCGGTACCCGAGGACCGGTGAGCGGTTGGCGGCGATGATGACAAAGTCGCCATCGCGGAAGCGCTCGCGCTATTGAAGATGACTCATCGACTTGGCACCTCGCCACGCGGCGCCGAAAGATCGTTAGACGGGCGAAGGATGCTCCACACCCGATTCGAAGAGAAGGCCTCGTCGGCCAAGCCTTGACTCTTCCTACCACTCGCGCAATCCTGCGAGTGCTGCATCTTCGACTATGAAAGACTTTAGCCCGACACAGTTTCTGCTGCTTGGCTTCTGGCTCGAAGCTGAGACGACGATGAAGCTTACAAAGAACATCATCTTCGAGCGCCTTGAAGCTGATAACCTGCTCTCTGTCGCAGTCGCGAACGCCGCGAATCGAGAAGACCTAGAGCTTGGCGTGGCCCGCCGCAGACTCGTGTGCACTGTGATCGGCAGCTTCGAAGCCTCATGTGCCGAGATGGGCTTAGTAGCTTCAGTGGCGACAATCAAGAAACTCCAGCGGTTGAACTCCGAACCAGATCCGGGGGACGAGAAGATAGTCGAGCTCGTGCACGAGCTGAAAGGTCGCCTGCAAGACGAGATGCAGGAAGCTAGTTTCTTTTCGCTCACGCCTCAGGAGGCGCTGCTCTATCGGCAGCCGCTCGTTGGATGGGAGAAGATCATAACGCGGTTCCCTGCGGTCGTGAGCGACATCGAAGAGGCCGCCAAGTCTTATGCACTGTCACGCTACGCTGCGTCCGTATTTCACTGCCTGCAAGTCATAGAACATGGCTTGATCGAATTAGGAAAGTTCATCGGCGTTGTGGATCCCCGATCCGGCTGGACGGCCGTTTGTAACCAACTCAAGAAGGTTCTGAAAAGCGACTACGCAGCGCGCACACCATTTGAGCGGGATAGTTTCGCATTCATCGAACAAGTCTACGGCACAACCGAGGCGCTGAAGAACGCCTGGCGCAACAAGGTCAGCCACGCTCAGGGCAAACTTGCTCTTCTGACGTCCGACTTAACGCCTCAGATCGCGGAAGAGATCATGTACGCCACGCGAGCATTCATGCACCGTTTAGTGGATGGGCTGCCCTAGCTAAGTGGAGCCACCTTACATTCACAGAGTCGAGCGTGTGGCGTTCGCTGCATCACCTACCGAGCCCTCATGCGCATCGAAAGTTCCTGCCGCGTCCCGGCCTTACCTGCCACTGGGTGGAAGGCACGGCGCGGATGAATGAAAGAACGTTCGGCTGACGTGATTCTCCCCTCAGTGCAAGCGTTTACCGTCGTTTGGTCGTCGTGACTTTGACGGAGACACCGCCTCCTTGTTCTTGAACAGCAAGAACGTCGACGTCACCTCGATGCACGGACCCTCGTGCCCGTGTCACGCCAACTTTCCCAAAACGGTACCGTTCATTCCGCAGAATGTGATGTTCGACCTCAACTTCACCGCGGAGATGGAGGCCTAAAACAACGTGCTGCGCTCCCTCAGCTCCGAAGAGCGCGACCCTTACCGGCAGTGGCGAAAGGAAAACCTCGAATTTGTGTGTGCCCGGGGCGGCGAATTCCGAAATTCCAAAGTTTCGTTGCTGCTGCACGGCGGAATCGAACGCTTCAGCAAAACACTTACGCTGCCAAGCCGCAAATCCCAACGCCTCGACCGGTAGGCCGCTCAATCGCACGGCGGTTGGGGTCTCCCCATCAGACCACGGCGGTTCAGAGACGATCGACACGTCTGTGACTACCGGCCAATGAACGACGTTCGTGAAATCGAGTTCAAAGAGGTCTTCAGGCCAATCTGTCGCAAGGGCTTCAGCAAGTGTTCGCGTCTCGATATTGTTTCGCTGGGCCTTGCGATCCGCCATAGACGTGAACGCCTTCCGCGAAACCGCGATTACACGACTGATCGGCAGGTTGCGATACTTTCCGATCAGCTCGTCGATCCACGTAACGTCACTCGCGCGGCCATGGTCGCGGCATTCAATCGCTATGCGCGTGGGGGTGTCCATTCCTGGTGTCAAGATCTCGATCAAGATGTCAACTTCGCGAGTGCCACTGCCGTCCAGTTCCTTCAGCATCGCACTCTCTGTGATCTTGGCCGTCGTCGACAATAGCTGTTCGTAAATCCGTCGGATCAACTGTTGAAAATCATTGCTCCGCTGAGGCATGGTGTCGCCTATTCTCAAATTCGGCAGGTCCGAATGCAAACGTTATTACTCACCGCAACGAAACTCGCGGTAGACGAAGGCGCGGATCGACTTCGACGGAATTGGCGGATCGTGGCTACTTCTCAGCGCCGTTTGGGATCGACCACGTTCCGGGCGTTTTGTTCAGCTTGTGACAGTGCGAAACGGGCCGCCATGACAATCACCACCAACATGATGGGCATCTCCAGGAGCTCCGCGTTCTTTCCCCGAGTCGAGGGACGAGAAACGGCACGCGAATAGAACCCAGGACAAAGCCAGTGCTCAGTACGATGACGAAGTACAGAACGGCAGACTTGAAGGTACGGAGTGGCATCGACATTGTGCTTGTCAAGGAGGGCCTGACGGTATTGGCGCTCAGCCGCGACGTGCCTCACACGGCAGAATAGCTGAAAGACACTTCGCATGGCACGGCGACAAACGGCACGGCGTCGGCTGCAGCGTTGAGTTAGGCGCGGATGTGGCCGGAGTGGAGTGCTTTTTGAGAAACTCTGGAATGCTGTTGGGCCGACGTTTCGAACCGGCGAGCCATTCCGGCTTCCATTCCGTGACTCGTGGAGTTTTGTCCCACTCGAACACTCCGGGCTGCGGTTCGTTAACAGATTCAACCTGGCGAATGAGAACGAGCGGCTCCTCTGCGCCGCGTTCTCGCTTCGAGAACTCGACGGCCGCCTCGAAAGTCGCGAAGGCGGCAAAATAGTCTTCGTTGTCAGCGGCAAGGGACCGAGCGCCACGCTTCGGCTGCAACCACACCCGATACTCGAGAACCTCGTCGTAGAAGTAGCCCGCGCCGGATTTGGCGGGTCCAGGGTAAGTTCCTACAAGTGATGGATTGGAGGCTATTAGATACCGGCTGGCGCGGACGGACCTGTCAACCTGCGAAACGGAAAACGGCGTGATCTTGTGATCACATCCGGTCCCAATGACGAGCAGAAGAAAGATCAGTGGACCACGCATCTCAAGCGCCTAACGTTCGAAGCTGAGCGGTTTCGGCCCGCTCAGTGCTCATGAAAGATAGCGTACCAGCGCGGCGGGCCGCGTCCGCTCCAGCGCCGGAGTTAGGCGGACACTTGCGCGCCGAGGCTTGCGTTACGCTGCCCTCCGGCGTGTCTGCTGCGCACGATTGCGCCGCAACAAGAGCGAACGTGAACAGCAAAAGGCCGCAGTCGCGACGAAGTATAGGGCCGCTGATGCGGCGGGCGCGTAGTAGAGGCACGCTTCCGGGGTCAGAATGGCAGCAACGATTCGCTGGCGCCTGTCATACGTCACGCCCGCTGCCGAGAGGAAGAATGCAACCCAAGAGGTACCGAAATACATGAAGAAGCCATACGCTACGAACCCTACTCCGGCGGCGACTACGGCGCCGATCCCAAGCCACGCTACGAGAGCGAATTTGACGAGAGTTCGCAGAATTTATCCGTTTAAAATCCCGACGTTGTGTGCCCGATGATGCGGGCGCCTAACGTTCAAAGCTCAGCGGTTTCGAACCGCACGCGAAATGGTAACGCACTTGCGACACAGCAACGCGCGGTTCGAAGTCCGGTGCAGCGCCGAGTTAGGCAGCGGCGCTGTCTTCTAGCGGCGACCACTCAAGAAGATCTTCATGGAGGCCGCCGAGAACACGAAACCTTCTACCGAGCTCTGTGATTCTGCTGGTCTCAGCGATGATGCAGAATTCAGCCACGCTTCTGTCTGGCAAGGACTCGTTGTTGTTGAAGCGCAACTGGATCGCGCAGTGTCCACGCCCATCCGTCGTGAATACTCGAAACCTGAAGTAATACGCCCAGCGATCCTCGGGCCGTTCCGACCCGATTTCATACAGGAAGACATCCGACGCGTGCCGCGGAAAGACTTCGAGTGCGTCGGCGATTTTCAAAAGATCGGCCGCGTTGACGTAGAGTTGCATCGCTCCCGCTATAACGCCGTTCGACGCCTCTACCCGGAGGTCAAGGTGATATGGCTCCTCATATGGAACCCGTCGAATCCGAATGTACTCGCGCATGCTCGTTCAGATGCCCAACTCTGATTTAGATTCGATGAATACGAACGAATAACGTTGTGTCCACCGACAACCCGTCGCGTAACGCTGCCTCCTGAAAGCGAGAGGTCGTTTAGGCGACGGCGCTGTGCAGCATAACAAATGCTGCAAATCCGCTCCTTCCGGCCGTGCGTAACCCTCGAGTGCCTCATCCCGCCGAGTCTTGGAGGATTCTTCGGTCGCAGACGGTTCCAGACGATCGGATCCGACGTTCACCTGGAAGTGCTCCATCGACCATCTGGATCAACGAGCGTCTGGTGTTCAACCAGCTGGTGGCGTAAACGAGAGAGCTTTCGTAGCGATCGGCTCGATCGGCTCGCCTCAACTCACCGATTGAACTGCGCCGCCACGTAGTCGTAGAACGCCTGTTGTCCCGCTGCGGAGAAGTTCAGCACCACCTCCACCGCCCGCCCGCACTCTGCCGGCTTGATGCAGCCTTGCGTGTTGTTGAGAGTCGCGTCGATGGCGAGGTTCATTGTGGTTGGGGGCTGGAAGAAGCTTTGGTCGGCGAGCCAGCAGGTGGTGACTACGTCCCACATGTCGTAGAAACTTTCGGCGTCGACCAGCTGGTAGCTTTCGAAGGCGAGTTGCGAGTAGCGGGAGCCTTTGGCGGCTTGCGCCGCCAGCGTGGCCATGAAGGGTTTTGTGATTGCGGCTTGATTGGTCATGTCGAGTGGGAACTGGATGATTGGACAGGTCGTGTTGTTGAAGACCCAGTCGACGGAGACGGCGTCCCAGAAGGCGTTCCATTCGGCGCAGTTGTTCCAGGGTGGGGTTGGGACGGTGGTCGGGTCGAGATTGCCGGGGACGTTGATGGCGCCGCCCATCCAGATGATCTGCTCGATCTTTGATGCGAGGTCCGGCGACTTCTGGAGCAGATTCATGATCGGCGTGAAGGGACAGGTCACGAGCAGCGTCACCGGCCCCGCCGCGTTTTCCATCAGCGACTGGAGGAGCGCGTCGCCGTCGGGGAAGGGGGGCCAGTTCGGATTCGGCGGGAAAGGCTTGAGGCAATTGATCTGCGACTCGCGGACGCAATCGCTGCGGTACTGCCATGGAAACGGGTTCCATCCGCGCGCGCTGCTGAGGCCCATCGGGATGTCGGTGCGGCCGATGTAGCTCATGACCTGCCAGGCGGTCTGCATCGCGGCGGAGTCGATGCAGTCGGCGTTGACGATGATCGCGCCGAGGAGGTTGATGCCGGGCATGGTGGTGAGGAGAACCTGCGACATGTACTCGTCGATCGCGGCGTCGTGCACAAGGATCACGTCCATGGGGATGCTCCTTCCGAATTTTGGGGTGGATGTGCATCCTAACATTCTTGCGGGTTGAGGCAACGCGCTTTAGGATGGCGGGACATCCCCGGACAAGCTGCGAAAGGCGGAACACATGACGCGAATCCCTGTGCTCATCGACACCGACGTCGACATCGACGATTGGATGGCCATCCTCTATCTCTCCATGCATCCGAACGTCGACCTGCGCGGCATCACCGTCACCGGCGTCGGCGCGTGTCATCTCACGCCCGGCACGCGCAACGCGCTCAATCTGCTGCAGCTCACGGGCAAGCCGGACGTCCCGGTGGCGAAGGGGACGAATGCGCCGCTGAGTTACAGCAACGTCTTCCCGACGTCGATCCGCGGCCCGATTGACGCCGTGTACAACGTTCCGCTTCCGGTGAATCCCAACGGGCCGGTGAGCGAAAGCGCCGTCGATTTTCTGCGTGCGACGCTGATGGCTTCTCCCACGCCCATGACCATCCTCGGCATCGGCGGAGGCACGAACCTCGGCACGCTCCTTCACACCTATCCCGACGTCGCGCCGAAGATCGCGCGCATCGTGATGATGGGCGGCGCGGTCTACGTTCCCGGCAACGTTGCCGTCGTCGATCCCGACTACACGAATCAGGTCGCCGAGTGGAACTTCTTCCTCGATCCGCTGGGCGGCCAGTACATGTTCGAGTCCGGCGTGCCGGTCACGCTCATTCCGCTCGACGCGTCCGATCACGTGCCGCTGAATCTGCCGTTTTACGATCGCATCCAGCAGCGGCACACCACGCCGCAAGCCGCGTTCATCTACCAGACGCTCACGGCCGACATCCCGTTCGTGCAGAGCGGCAATTTCTTTTTCTGGGATCCGCTCGCGGCCGCGGTGCTCACGGATCCCGCCCTCGCAACCGGAAAGACGCTGAAACTGCGCGTCGTGCAGGAGTTGGACGAGGAAGCGGATCACTCGGGGCAGCTCGTCGAAGATCCGGATGGCGCGTCGATCGACGTGATGCTCGACGCGAACGCCGACGCGTTCTACGACCTCTTCCTGGACATCATCAATGTTAAGGAGAACGCATGAGCACATCGCACGCGATCGTTTTCTACGTCAACGGAAACCGTGTGGAGATCGCCGATCCCGATCCGACCACGTTGCTCATCGATTGGCTTCGCGGCGATGCCATCGGGCTCACCGGCACGAAGCTGTCCTGCGGCGAGGGCGGCTGCGGCGCGTGCACGGTGATGCTCTCGCGGTGGGAGCCGAACGAGCGGCGCGTCGTCGAGACGGCGATCAACTCGTGTCTGCGTCCGCTCTGTTCGCTCGACGGCGCGATGATCACGACCACCGAGGGGATCGGAAGCACGCGCGAGAAACTCGATCCGGTGCAGTACGCGATCGCGGCGAACAACGGATCGCAGTGCGGCTTCTGCACGCCGGGGTTCGTGATGAACATGTTCACGTTTCTGCGCAACAACAAGAAGCCGGAGCAGCAGCAGATCGAGGATTTGTTCGACGGCCATCTCTGCCGCTGCACCGGGTACCGGCCGATCCTCGAAGGGATGAAGAGCTTCGCCGTCGATTTCAAGAAGCACAACACGTACTCGACGAATCACAAATGCTTCGCCGACGTGCCGATCGAACAGCATCTGCCGGGACCGCGTCCGGCGCTCGAGTTCCCGCCGGAGCTGATCGAGTACGCGAACAAAATGTCGTCGCTTGAAAGCGAAGGCCGAGGGTACAGGTGGTTTCGTCCGGCGACGCTGGAAGAGGCGCAGGAGATCAAAGCGGCACACGGCGGCAACTCGAAGAACGTAAAGCTCGTGGTGGGCAACACGTCGATCGGCATTTACAAGGCCGACGTGGCCGACCCGCACATCCTCATCGACATTCACGCGATCCCCACCCTCCTCGGGTTCCGCGATTCCGGCGAGGGCCTTTACATCGGCGCCGCGGAATCGCTGCAGAACGTCATCGACGAACTGCAACGCGTCATCGCGAAAAAGCCGAAGGAGAAGACGCGCGGCTTCGCTGCGTTCCGCACGCACCTGCTCGACGTCGCCAACTTGCAGGTGCGCAACATCGGCTCGATCGGCGGCAACGTGATGATGACGCGGGCGCAGGCGGAGACCGATTCGCCGTTTCCGTCCGACGTCTACCTCGTGCTCGAAACGCTCGGCGCGTCGATCACCATCGCCTCGCGCGATTACGACGGCGGCAGCGGGACCTTCGCGATGGCCGAGTTGCCGGGGGTTTCAAAACTTCCGGCCGACGCCATCGCGCAGTCGTTCCACATTCCGTACTCGCAGGCAGGCGACGAGATCGAGACATTCAAGATCGCCTATCGCGATCAGAACGCGCACGCCATCGTGAATGCTGGCTTCGTCGTCCGCCTCGACAAAAAAGGAATCGTGGAAGCTGCGACGATTCTGTATGGAGGTCTTGCAGCGCTGCCGTCGCGCATGACGAAAACCGAGAAGGCGATCACCGGCGCGAAGTGGAACGACGGGACGCTGCAGAAAGCGCTCGACGCCCTCGGCCACGAAGTCGCGAAGGTCATTCGTCCGATGCCGGGCGCGAACTTCCTGCCCGACGGCTACCGCGAGTCGCTCACGGAAACGCTCTTCTACAAATTCTTTCTGCACGTCGCCAACGAGCGTTTCCCGAAGGAAGTGGAGCCGGAGAATCGTTCCGGCGGCGAGGTGTACGTGCGGCCGCTTTCCGGCGGCACGCAGACCGTCAGCGTCTATCACCAGGAGCGGCCGGTCGGGGAGCCGATCCTCAAGACCACCGCGTTCGTGCAGGCCGCGGGCGAGCAGAAGTACACGCAGGACATCCCGCTGCCGCCGCACGGTTACGACTCCGCATTCGTCATCAGCGAGATCGCCAGCGGCACGTTCGGTTACAAGAAAAACCCGAGCGCGGCGTTGAAGGCCGCGCAGGAAAAATTTGAGGGTGTCATCGCCTATGTCACCGCCGACGACATCCCGAACAAGAAGAACCCGTACCTCGGGCTCGGCGGCGACGACGTCGTCTTCGCACTCAATCAACAGATTATCTGCTGGGGCCAGCCGATCGGTCTGGTCGTAGCGAAAGATCGCTGGACCGCACAACGCGCCGCGTACTTCATCCAGACGGAGATGATCGACTTCAAGCCAACGAAGCCGGTGCTGACCATCGACGAAGCGGTTGCGCACAAAGACTTCTTCACCGACCAGCCGAACAACGACCACGTCCCCTACATCACTCGAAAGGGAAGCGACGAGAAGTGGCTGAAGAATCCGACCAAGCCGATGAAGGGATGCGAAGTCATCGAAGGCGAAATGGGCAACGAGGCGCAGGAACATTTCTACATGGAGACGCAGGGCGCGCTCGCGCTGCCCGACGCGCAGGGCGTCATGACCATCTACTCGGGAACGCAGCAGGGGTCGTCGGTGCAAGCCTCGGTCGCGCAACTGCTCGAAATCGAGAACAGCGCCGTCACAGTTTTTCAGCGTCCCCTCGGCGGCGGCTTCGGCGGCAAGCAGGCCCGCCCGCTGGTCATCAATCCCGCGCCGGCCATCGCCGCATGGATTCTCAATCGTCCCGTGCGGCTGATCCTCGACCGCAACACGGACATGAACGTCACGGGCAAGCGCCATCCGTATCAGGGTCACTTCCACGCTACCTTCACGAAGAAGGGCGAGATCAAAGGCTACAAGGTGCAGCTCTACTCCAACGGCGGATCGACGTATGACCTCAGCTTCCCGGTCATGGATCTTTCGCAGCAGCATTCTGACGGCGCCTACTTCGTGCCGACGTGGCACAGCCGCGGCGATGTCACGCGCACGAACAACGCCAGCAACACCGCGTTCCGCAGTTTCGGCGTGGTGCAGGCCACGCTGATCTGCGAGGAAGCGATCGAGAAGATCGCGCACGCGTGCGGGATGCGCGCCGAAGACGTGCGCTGGAAGAACATGTACCAGGATGGAACGAAGCGGCGGTACCAGACCACGCCCTTCGCGCAGGATCTCGATCAGTGCAACATCCGCGATCTCTGGCAGCGGCTGACGAAGTCGTCGGACTTCGACAAGCGTCGCGACAATGTCGAGAAGTTCAATAAGAAGAACCGCTGGCGCAAGCGCGGACTGACAATGATCCCGATCAAGTACGGCGTC
>DASYJY010000027.1:0-30988 GCA_035995985.1 Thermoanaerobaculia bacterium
CGACGTGTGAAAGACGACGCGCGTAACGCTCCCCGATACTTCCGCTTTGACGTCGAGCGGGCCGGCTTTTAGTATGCCTTTCGCTGGTGTCGCCCACTCCATCGAGGCACCTGCCGCGGCGAGCTTTCGCGGAAGCGCTTCGATGACGGCTTTCGGAGCGAGCACTGTCAGCACGGAGGTTTCTGACGAGGTCGCGTCGGACTTGTAGTTGACCGCGCACTCCGGCTCATCGGCGAGCACAACGGCGGCAGTGAGGAAGGCGGCGGCGGAGAACAGGAGGCGGCGCACGAGCATGGATCGACAGAACCTCGCCGCACCGCGGCCTAATCCCCGCCTTACAATCGCGTCATGAAGTACTGGCTGATGAAGTGTGAGCCCTCCGCATACACGATCGAGCGACTTTCGCGCGACGGGACCACCAGTTGGGAAGGCGTTCGCAACTATCAGGCGCGCAATTTCATGCGCGACGAGATGAAGAAGGGCGACCGCGTTCTCTTCTACGCATCGAACGCGGATCCCTCGGGCGTGACCGGCGTGGCCGAGATTGCCCGCGAGGCATACCCGGACAAGTTCGCGACGAAGAAGGGACACGATTACTTCGATCCGAAGGCGACGGCCGAGAATCCGATCTGGTACATGGTCGACATCGGCTACGTCGAAACGTTCCCGCACGTCGTGCCGCTGGAGACGCTGAAATCGGCGCCGGGTCTCGAAGAGATGGTGGTGACGAAGAAGGGCTCGCGGCTGTCGATCCAACCGGTGACGAAGAAGGAGTTCGACATCGTCGTGAAACTGGGCCGCGCGAAGTGACGAAGTTCGAGGTTGTGCCGGGCGACATCACCAAGCTCGCCGTCGACGCGATCGTCAACGCTGCCAACTCCTCGCTCCTCGGCGGCGGCGGCGTGGATGGCGCGATTCACCGCGCCGCCGGTCCCGAGCTCGTCGCGGCCTGCCGGCTCCTTGGCGGATGCGACACCGGCGACGCGAAGATTACTCCCGGCTTCCGGCTCCCGGCGAAGTTCGTGATCCACACCGTCGGTCCGGTCTGGCGCGGTGGCACGAATGGCGAGCCGGAGGTGCTCGCGTCGTGCTACCGGCGAAGTATCGAGGTGGCGATCGCGAACGGAGTTCGCACGATTGCCTTTCCGGCGATCAGTTGCGGCATCTACGGCTATCCGATCGACGCCGCGGCGGAAATCGCGATTGGTGAAACCCAGCGCGTGCTCACGGATGGCGATGCGATCGATCGCGTCCTCTTCGTTGCATTCGGCGACGACGTTCGCCACGCACTGGAACGCTCTTTGCGCAACGGCTGACGCGGAGGGACCGAATGTCCGAAGAACGATATGAGCCTGTTTCGTGCGATTACCACGACGAGCTTGAAGCAGCGGCGATGCACAAACAGCCGGTCGAGCTGGAGTTCGATCTCGAAGGTGTAACGCAGCGCGAAAAAGGAACGATCGCCGACGTCTACACAGCCGAGGGCGCGGAGTTTGTGAAGTTCGTCGGGGGAGCGGGAGCGATCGATATCCGGCTGGATCACATCATTTCGATGAAAGACGGGAACGAGTAGATGGAGCGCTGGCGTCCCGCCGGCTGGCTCGGCGGCGTCCTCGCCGCCGAATGGGCGATCGGGCGATGGTTGGCGCTCGGCTAACAGTTGCTTGATGAGAAACGCCAGCGCGAGCCTCCCAGTCGGCGGCGAGACGCCGCCGTTCCAGCCGGCGGGACGCCAGCGTTCCGGCCGCGAACGCGCCAGACCGTTACATTGCTTCCATCCCGCGGTGCTACCCTAATCACCCATGCCCAAGTTCTTCTTCTACGCAGGCACCGGCTTCTGTCTTTTTCTCGCGCTGTGCGCGGCGGCGGGAGTGGTGTCGCAGGCTGATGGAGGAGCGTTGGCGTTCGTGGCGGTTCACGGTGCCATCGTCTCCGCGAAGAGCGCGGCCGCGTGGGCAATCATCGTTGCGCTGATCGCCGGGATCGCCACGTCGATGATCCTGGTGCGGATGGCGGCGCTGCTCGCGGCGCGGAACGTATTCGGCGCACTTTTCGCGCTGCTCTCCACCGCGGCCGCCGTCGTGTCGCTGGCCTGGACGCTGTTGCTGCAGACGCGGATGCTGATGCTGGTCCGCCACGGCGCGGCATACGGCGACCTCGCACAGTTCCATTTCGCGGCGGTGATGATGCTCGGCTGCTTCGTCTCGCTCACATTCCTGGCGCTGCGTCCGTACTTTTCCGTGCAGGCCAGCCGCGTACTTTCCGCACTGGTCTTTCTACCGTTCCCGCTCTACTGCCTCATTCTCGCGCAGGAGCTTTTTGTCTCGACGCGGCTCTCGCCGCTGCCGACGGCGTCACCCGCGGCACTCGTCTTTTTCGGAGTCGCGGCCGTCCTCTTCTTCGCCATCGCCGTCCATTGCATCAGGCACCGGCACATGTTCATCGAGACGACCAATCTCCGCGAACTGCTCGACACGCGCGTCGACCGCTCCTCGCGTCCGATTGGCGGCGTGGCTTTCGATTCGTAAGCTACAATCCGCCCTTCCATGCGAAATCTACGGCTTCTTTTCACCACGCTCGTTCTCTGTCTGCCCGTTTCTCTCTTTGCCGCCGCGCCACTGACCGATTTCGTCGCAGGCGTCAACAACCTGAAGCTTGGGCCGGAAGCGGCGGCGGTCAGCAATGCCACATGGACGGTCGGGCATATGAAGGTGCGCCTGGCGTCAGGCTCGATTGCGCGGGTGATGGCGGGCAATGAACCGATCGGCGTTTTCTTCAAAGGCAATGGATCGTTTGATTACGAGACTGTCGAAGCGGCCGAATTGCCCGTCGTCGAGCACAACGTGAAGGCGATCGCGCACTTGAAAATGACGGCTGACGCACAACACGCGACGCTTAGCGACGACTTCACGGAGATCCTGATCGTGGGCGGCGGTGTCACGATGCCCGCCGTCACGGAAAGCGGCGGCGCGGCACTTGCGGATGCGTTCGCGCAGCATTTGGCCTTCTTCGGCCGCGCGCGCGTCTCGCCCCTCGGACACATCCTCGCGGTACAGAAGTTTTCGTTTCCCACCGCGAAACGGCTGCGCATCGAAATCCGCGGCGGCCGCGACAACCTTCTCTACGATCTGGATGAAGCCGAGGATCACGACGAAAGCCTCGTCACGATCGCGGGCCCGACACAGTTCGTCTCCGACAAACGTGTCAAGGACTGGCTCTTCCCGAATGTGCTATCCGATCAACCTGTGGGCCGCGACCACTGGACGACCGCCAGGCCGCCTTTCGCGCTGACGGGGCTCGACTACACATTCACCGCCGACGACGACAACGCGAAGGCCGACGTCACCGAGACGATCGCGCGGCTCGCGCCCGGCCAGAACGTTCTCCGCTTCGATATGCAGAGCGAGCGGATCGTGCGCGCAAACCAGCCGGCGCGGACGTACCACGTTCGCAGCGTGACCGATGCGCAAGGGCGTGCTTTGCCGTTTCACCACGACATGGATGACCTGGTCGTTGCCGTCGACGCCGCGACGGATCCGACCTTGAAGATCAAGTTCGCCATCGAGGGAGACTTCCTCGTCCGCGAGGGCGGAGACAACGCCTGGCAACTCCGTCTTGGAGAAGCATGGTTTCCTCTTCCGAGGCAGCCGGCAGGGCAGGCTTACACCGTGCACTCCGTACTTCGAATCAAGAAGCCCTTCATCGGTATCGCGCCCGGCAACACGATTTCGCGACGAGACGAAGGCGACTACAACGTCGTCGAAAACGTCCTCGACAAGCCGGTCGAGTTCACGATGGTGGAAGGCGGCAAGTACAACCTGTCGGAAGAAAAACGCGGCGAACGGACAATTCGCGTGGCCACCTACGGTCTCCGTAATGACCGCGCCTCGAAGCAACTGACCAACCTGGCTTTCGACTTCATCGAATATTACGAGCTCTTTCTGGGACCTTTCCCCTGGAAAGAATTCAACATTATCCAGGTCAATACCTACGGCTACGGACAAGCGCCGCCGGCGACGATGTTCATTACGAACGAGGCCTTCAACTCGATGCTGAGCAGCGTCGACGAAGACGCCGTATCGGCAGACCAGTTCTTCTCGCAAGGTATCAACGAGCGCTTCGCCCACGAGATCGCGCATCAGTACTGGGGTTATGTCGTGCGCGATCCGAGCCCGGAGGAGACGTGGCTCGCGGAGTCATTCGCCGAGTACTCCGCCGCGCTGGCGCTCAAGAAGCTGATGCCGAACGGCGAAGGCATCTACAACCGGCTCGTTTCGAAGTGGCGCGCCGGCGCCAGGCAGGCCACCGCGGTCGCGCCAATTCCGTATGCGAACCGCATCGAAGGTGATCCGTCACTCTCGTTCCGCCAGCGCTTCGGTCTTCTGTATGAGAAGGGACCGTACCTTCTCTATGCACTGCACAAAGAAGTAGGCGACACGATCTTCCTGACGTTTCTGAAGTCGTATCAGAAATCGTTCGCCTTTAAAGCCGGGTCGACGAAAGATGTGGCCGGTTTGCTCGGCTTTATCACGAAAAAGGACTACAGACCGTTCTTCGACCAGTACTTCTGGGGAACGGCGATGCCACAGTAGCGGGAGGCGTTTATGGCGCTTGAAGAATACGTGATGATTATCGCAGTGGCGCTGATATCCGCGACCGTCATCGTTTGGCTGCGGCCGTAATCTGCCGCCGCGCAGGCTATTCGCCATGGCTTGGACTGATTGCCATTGTGCCGCTGGCCCAAATCGCACCGCTTTGGTTCATTGCGTTTACTCCGTGGGCCCCGGACGGAGCAGGGCCTCGGTCTGCGCCGCGCCTCCGGCAAATCTTTTTCTCATTCTTCAGATCCTTACGAGTGCGTATTCGGATGATCGGTCTTCCTCAGCGCTGAGAGCCGCAGGAAGATCAAGTACGAGCGGCCAGGTAGCTGATGACGCTGGTCTCCACGTAGATGCTCGGAAGGATCTGCCAACTCCACTGTCAATGCTGGGTTGGCAGACAAGTAAACTGAACCGATGAAGACGCTTCTCCTCACCGTCCTTTTCGCCACCACCCTCACCGCCCAACCCGTGGTCATTCGCGCGGCGCGGGTGATTGATGGGCGGGGGCATGTGATGAACGATGCGGCGGTGGTGGTCGAGGGCGGGAAGATCGTGGGCGTCGTGACCGATGCGAAGAAGTTGATGGGCGTCACCGTCGACCTCGGCGATCGCACGCTGATGCCGGGCGGGATCGATACGCATGTGCATATCGGGTGGCACTTTGATGCGAAGGATGGGCGGTCGCATGACGATGAGACGAATCGTGAGGAGACGGCGCAGGAGTCGGTGCTGTATGCGGCTGAGAATGCGGTGAGGACAATCGAGGGCGGCGTCACGACTGTCCAGTCGCTTGGGGCGCCGGTCGACAAGCCGCTGCGCGATGCCATTGCGCGCGGCACTCTGATCGGGCCGCGCATTCTTACGGCGATCGATCCGATTTCGGATAGCAAGTTGACGGTCGAGGCGTTGCGGGCGGCGGTGGACAAGCTTTCCGCCGAGGGGGCGGACGTCGTCAAAGTTTTCGCGTCGCAGAGCATTCGCAATGGCGGGGCGCCGACGATGTCGCAGGAACAGATGGATGCGATCTGTAGCGAGGCGAAGAAGCTGCATCTCCGGGTTGCCGTCCATGCGCATGGGCCGGAGAGTGTGCGGCGGGCGGTGATGGCGGGGTGTACGTCGATCGAGCATGGCGCGCTGATTGGGCAGCCGGAGCTCGATCTGATGGCGGAGCATGGGACGTATTTCGACCCGAACATCGACCTCGTTTTCCGCAACTACTTCGAGAACAAGTCTCACTACCTCGGCATCGGCAATTACACCGAGGAGGGGTTCGCGAAGATGAAGGAGGCGGTGCCGAAGGCGTTGCATGTGTTTCAGCTCGGACTGGCCACGCCGCGGCTGAAGATCGTGTTCGGGACAGATGCCGTGGCGGGATCGCACGGGCGGAACTTTCAGGAGCTCGAGTACCGCGTCAACACCGGCGGGCAGAAGGCGATGGATGCGATCACCTCGGCGACGTCGCTGGCGGCGGAGTCGCTGGGACTCGGCGATCGCGTCGGGACGATTGCGGCGGGCTACGAAGCGGACCTGATCGCGGTCGATGGCGATCCGCTGCGCGACATCAACGCGCTGTCGCACGTCGCGTTCGTGATGAAAGGTGGAGCGGTCGTCGTCGGAGGGAGTGCACAGGCGCGCCGATGATGTAGGATTGCGCCGCTCCGTCTTGGAGCAACCCTCCTTACCCAGACAACCAGCAAGGTAAATGAAGCAGTGCGGAACCGGCGGCCCGCCGGGATACGTCATGGCTTGTGCCTTGACTCCGCGCTGACGAATGCGCGAATCGCGACCCGTTCGCGCGGATGAAACGAACGCTGGTTCGAAGGGTAGCCCGATGAAGACGAAGCTCGCTGTTGCCGCAGTCCTGCTCGCACTTTTCCTCGCTCCCTCGCACGCACGGGCCCAGGCCAACGCCGCGAATTACGCGTTCAGCACCACGACCAGCGGCTCGTTGACCGACATGAGCAGCGGCACCACGACTCTGATCGCGGCCGACCAGGACGACGTCGCGTCGCCGGTAACGCTCATCGGATTCGACTTCTATTTGATGGGAGCTCGCCAGGATCGGTTCAGCGTGAACTCGAACGGAACGCTGCGATTCGGCAGCACCGCTATCAGTACGACGTTGTACGACCCTCTTGGACAGGCCGGACAATCGCTGATCACCGCGTACGGCGCCGACCAGCGTACCCACGCCGTCGACGGCAAGGTTCACTTCAAGGTGATCGGCAGCGCGCCGAACCGCACGTTGGTAGTCGAGTGGCTCAACATGCAGTCGGATTTCAACAGCGGCGGCACGGCCGGTCTCACGTACCAGGTGCGGCTGACGGAGACGAGTGGAACGATCGAGTTCGTCTATGGCTCCATGACTATGAGCGCCGCCGGCGGGGCCGATCCCAACTCGCAGAGCCCGCAGTTTGGTTTCTCGTCCAACAATGCGGTCGGCACGGTCGGCTCGATCGCGGCGGCTCAGGGCGGAGCGCCGGCCCCGACCTTCAGCGGCGCATCGGCCACTCCGGTCAACAATCTTTACGTGGCCGCCGGCGCCATCACGGTGCTTACGTCGGCCACGAACGGCTCGCGCCGCACCTTCCTGCTCACACCTCCGCCGGTCAATCCGCCGGGTGCGCCGCTGACGTTTACGGCCGTTTCCGCGACCGGCATGACCCTCAACTGGACCGACTCGTCGAACGAAACCGGCTACACGGTCTTCATCTCTACCGATGCCGTCAACTTCACCTTCGTCAACACCGCCGCGCAAAATGCGACCAGCTTCGTGGCCACGGGGCTGCTCGCCTCGACGAATTACACATGGCGCGTCGTCGCCGTCAACGAGGGAGCAACCGCGACGCTTTCCGGCGCGCAGTCCACGGTGGGGGCCATCGCGAACAGCGGTTCGACCGGATTGTGGAGCAGCCCGGGAACGTGGTCGACCGGCCTGGTTCCTACCAGCAACGACGCCGTGACGATCGCCGCCGGCGCAACGGTCACGATCGACACGGCCGCGGCGGCGTACTCCGTCAGCGTGCCGAGCACCGCAGTGCTCCAGTTCGAGCAGACCACCGGACGGACGATCACCGTCGCCACCGACGTCACCATCGCCAGCGGCGGCACCTTCCAGTCCAACCCGGCCGGGACCGCGACAACGCACGTCCTCAGCCTCGCCGGCAATCTCGTCAACAACGGGACGATCGACTTCTCCACGAATGCCGACACCGCCGGCGCCGGCATCACCTTCACCGGACCGAACAACACGACATTCTCGGGAAGCGGCGGCACCAACGACATCCGCACGATCACCGTCAACAAGGGAACGACCGCGGCGCCGATCGTCGAGGTTCTCACCTCCAACTTCACGGTTCGCGGGGTTACGACCGATACCGTAGTCGGCGGCTGGCTGGTGATGACCAACGGCACGCTGAAGCTCTCGGGCGGGTTCAGCGGAACGAGCCGCGTCTTCAGCGCGGCGGGGTACACGATCCCGGCGACGGGCGGCTTCTGGCTCAACAACCAGAACTACACCGTGGCCGGCCAGAACGGTTCACCGACCCAGAGCGGCCTGCTGCGCATTACGCAAGGGACATTCAACATCGGTATCGCGACCGGCAACGCCATGGGCTTCAGCACCGGCAGCACCACCGTCGTCGAGGGCGGGGCGGTGAACGCCACCAGCCGTTTCGGCGTCGCCGCGGCCGGCAACATCATCACCTACCAGCAGAGCGCCGGCACCATCACGGTTAACATGATCGGCAACGCCTCGGCCACCCTCGGCAGCTTCGACCTCGGCACTTCACTGGCCTCCACCATCGCGGTCACCGGCGGCACGATCGTCACGCAACTCGCGGCCACCGCCATCGATTACCGGATGCAGGCGGGTGGAGGACTCACCAGCTTGCCGGGGGGGACGCTGCAGCTCGGCAACGCCGCGTCCGGCGCGGCGAAGACGTTCAACCTGCGCGGAATTCTCCCGAGCCTCACCGTCGTCACGAACACGTCGGCCGGCCACTCGGGCGTGATGTCGATCACGCTCGTCAATTTCAACAACCTCGCTCAGAACGTCAACATCAACAGTGGGGCGACCTTTAACATCGGCAATATGCTTCTCCTCATGGCGGGCGCTTCGTTCACCAACAACGGCACGCTGACGGCCAACGGCGCCAGCAGCAACTTCATTTGGTTCGATACCGGCAGCGCTGTCCCGCAGACCTACACCGGCAACGGCGTCGTCACAGCGCCCATTACCACCATGAGTTTTCAAAATGCCGGCGGTGTTACGTTGAGCTCCACCAATCCGGTGATCACGAACCGCGTGAACCTGTTCGCCGGCAATATCTCCGGTGCGAACAAAATCACCCTCGGCGCCGGCGGCGCGACGACGGCTATCGTCCAGATCGGCAACACCACGACCCCTACCGCTGCAGGGACATTCGACTCCCCTCCGGGTTTCAACCTCGGGACGGGTGGCGAGATCATTTCCTATCTCCGGACCACTGCGCCGCGAGTCACCGGACCGGAGATCAACCCGGCTCGAGTCCTCACCAACTTCTCGTTCGACGAGAGCGATCCCACACACCCTCTGACCATCGGCGGCGGCGACCTGACTGTGAACGGCGCGACGACCTTGACGAATGGACGCCTCATCACCGGCGCCAATACCCTGATCGTCGGCCCAGCCGGCACCCTCACCCGGACCGCCGGCTACGTTGACGGCAATCTGTCGAAGCCTCTCGCCGCGGCCTCCAGCGTCACCTTCGACGTAGGCACTGCCAACGGCTATACGCCGGTCATCTTCAACGTCACCGCGGGCACGTTCCCGACCGCGGTGACGGTCGCCGCGGTCCAGACGCCGGCGCCCGGCGTCCAGCCGCTGACCAAAGTCCTCAACCGCTCCTGGAGGTTCACGGCTACCGGCATCACCTCGGACATCACCGTCAGCTACCTCGATCCGACCGATATCCCCGGAACAGTGACCGAGGCCAACCTGCATTTCCTGAGGCATGAGGCGGCGAATCCGTCGGACTACAGCGATCAGGGCGGCACGGTGAACACGGCGGCCAATACGGCTACGGTCATGGGCATCACGCAGTTCTCGCCGTGGACGCTGGGAGAAGTGGGCGCGGATCTCGGCGTCACGAACAACGACGCGACTGGAATCGCCACTCCGGGAGGCACCGTCACCTACACCATCGTCGGCTCGAATGGCGGAACGGTCGGCAACACATCCGCTACCGTAGCCGACACCTTCCTGGCAGGCCTCACCTGCTCCACGACGTGCGTGGGCGCGGGAGGCGGCACCTGCACCGCCGGTCCCTTCGCCGGCAATATCAATGATCCTGTGAATCTCCCGTCGGGCGGCACGGCTACGTACACGTCGGTCTGTTCGATCGCCGGAAACCTCGTCGGCTCGCTCGTGAATACGGCCACGATCTCCGGCGGCTCGCCTGCCGACTTCGACAACAGCAACAACTCGGCGACGGATACCGACCTCCTCGCCGCCAACGCCGACCTCGGAATCACCAAGACCGATGGCGTGACCACCGCCACGGCCGGCGGTTCGGTGACCTACACCATCACCGCGTCGAATGCCGGCCCGAGCGCCGCGAGCGGGTCGACGGTGGCCGACACGTTCCCTGCCTCGCTCACCTGCACCTGGATCTGCACCGGCGCGGGTGGCGGAACCTGCACCGCGGCGGGCTCGGGCAACATCAATGACAGCACCACCAACCTCCCGGCCGGCGGAAACGTCACCTACACGGCGAGCTGCAGCATCTCCCCCGCGGCCACCGGAACGCTGAGCAACACCGCTACGGTCACGGCGCCGGGCGGCGTCACCGATCCAACTCCGGGGAACAACTCCGCGACCGATTCGGACACGCTAGCCGCGAGCGCGAACCTCGGGATCACGAAGACCGACGGCGTGACCACCGCGACCCCCGGCGGCTCGGTGACCTACACGATCACCGCGTCGAACGCCGGCCCGAGCAACGCAACCGGCGCGACGGTTGCCGACACCTTCCCGGCATCGCTCAGCTGCACCTGGACCTGCGCGGGCGCGGGCGGCGGAACCTGCACCGCATCCGGCTCTGGAAATATCAACGATACGGTCAATCTCCCCAGCACCACGGGAAGCGTGACGTACACCGCGAGCTGCACGATCTCGGCATTAGCCACGGGCACGCTGAGCAACACGGCAACCGTCACGGCCCCTGCCGGAGTAACCGATTCGACGCCGGGCAACAACACCGCGACGGATTCGGACACGCTCACGCCAAACGCGGATCTCTCGGTCTCCAAGACCGACGGCGTTACTACCGTCACTGCCGGCGGCTTGACGACCTACACGATCACCGCATCCAACGCCGGCCCGAGCAACGCCAGCGGCGCGACGGTCGCCGATACCTTCCCGGCGTCACTGAGCTGCACATGGACGTGCGCCGGAGCTGGCGGCGGAACGTGTACGGCGTCCGGCTCGGGCAACATCAATGACAGCACCAACCTCCCCAGCGGCGGCAGCGTGACGTACACAGCCAGCTGCACGATCTCCGGTCTGGCCACCGGAACGCTCAGCAACACGGCGACAGTCACCGCGCCGGCCGGAGTCACCGATCCGACTCCGGGGAACAACTCCTCGACCGATTCGGACACGATCGCCGCCAGCGCCGATCTCGGCATCACCAAAACGGACGGCGTGACCTCGGCCACCGCCGGCGGCTCGACGACGTACACCATCACCGCCAGCAACGCCGGTCCGAGCAACGCCACCGGTGCGACGGTCGCCGACACGTTCCCCGCGTCTCTTACCTGCACGTGGACCTGCGCAGGCGCAGGCGGCGGAACGTGCGCGGCTGCCGGCTCCGGCAACATCAACAACACCGTCAACCTCCCCAGCGGCGGTAGCGTGACGTACACAGCCAGCTGCTCCATCTCCGCCGCCGCCACCGGATCGCTGTCTAACACGGCGACGGTCACCGCGCCCGCCGGAGTTACCGACCCGACTCCGGGAAACAACTCCGCAACCGACATCGACGCCCTCGGCGCGAGCGCGGATCTGTCGATCAACAAGAGCGACGGCGTGACGACCGCGACGCCCGGCGGCTCGGTGACCTACACGATCACCGCGAGCAACGCCGGTCCGAGCAGCGCCACCGGCGCGACCGTCGCCGACACGTTTCCGGCTCCGCTCACCTGCACCTGGACCTGCGCCGGCGCAGGCGGCGGCACGTGCACTGCCTCCGGCTCGGGCAACATCAACAACACGGTGAACCTCCCCAGCGGCGGCAGCGTGACGTACACGGCTGCCTGCACGATCTCCGCATTCGCAACCGGAACGCTGTCCAATACTGCGACCGTCACCGCGCCGGCCGGAGTGACCGATCCGACGCCGGGCAACAACACTTCGACCGATAGCGACACACTGGCCGCGTCTGCCGATCTTTCGATCAACAAGACGGACGGCGTGACGACTGCCACGGCCGGCGGTTCGGTGACCTATACGATCACGGCGAGCAATGCCGGTCCGAGCAATTCCACGGGCGCGACTGTGGCCGACACCTTCCCCGCGACGCTCACCTGCACCTGGACCTGCGCGGGCGCAGGCGGCGGCACGTGTACGGCATCCGGCTCGGGCAATATCAACAACACCGTCAACCTCCCGAGCGGCGGCAGCGTGACGTACACGGCTGCCTGCACGATCTCCTCATTCGCAACCGGAACGCTGAGCAACACGGCGACCGTGACCGCGCCGGCCGGAGTCACGGATCCAACGCCGGGCAACAACTCCTCGACCGATTCGGACACGCTCACCGCGACCGCCGATCTTTCCATCACCAAGACCGACGGCGTCACCACCGCAACGCCGGGCGGATCGGTGACGTACACGATCGCCGCCAGTAACGCCGGCCCGAGCAACGCCACCGGCGCAACGGTGGCCGACACGTTCCCCGCTTCCCTGACCTGCACGTGGACTTGCGCAGGCGCGGGCGGCGGCACCTGCACCGCTTCGGGCTCCGGCAACATCAATAACACGGTCAATCTCCCGAGCGGCGGCAGCGTCACCTACACGGCCGCCTGCACGATTTCCAGCCTGGCCACCGGAACGCTGAGCAATACCGCGACGGTTACGGCACCGGCCGGAGTCACCGATCCGACTCCCGGCAACAACTCGCAGACGGATTCCGACACGCTGTCGGCCATCCCAGGCGCGAACGTTTCCGGAACGAAGACCGTTACCGGCCCCTTTACGGTCGGCGGCAACGTGACCTACACCGTCACGCTCACCAACAGCGGCACAGGAGCGCAGGCAAATAATCCGGGCAACGAATTCACCGATGTCGTTCCCGCGCAGGTCGCTCTGGTCTCCGCCACCGCGACCAGCGGTACGGCGGTCGCGACCATCGGCACGAACACCGTTACCTGGAACGGCGGCATCCCGGCCAGTGGTGGGACGGTGACGATCACCATCACGGCCACAATCCTGCCGGCGGCAGCCGGCAACACGGTCTCGAATCAGGGAAATATCGCCTACGACAGCGATGGCAACGGCACCAACGACGCCACGGCGCAGACCGATGATCCGAGCGTCGCGGGAACGGCCAATCCGACTACGTTTGTGGGAACCCCGGTCGCAATCCCCGCGATTTCGCCGCTCGCCCTTCTGCTGTTGGCCGGCATGCTGACGGCCCTCGGCTTCGCGATGGTGAAACGTCAATGATTGATGAGCTGAGGTATTCGCAGACAGGCGCAGTTGTTCGCGCCTGTCTGCGACGACATTTCAGCGCAGGCGTCCTCCGCCGAATGACCGGATCGATTTGTAGTGGACTTCGAAGTAATTCGCGGCGGCGCGCAAGGCGCTGGCGACGATCCACTCCTCGCGTGCGTCGATGCCTTGCAGCGGCAGGCGCATGTGCGCCGGCAGTTTGAAGCGGCAGCGCCGGCAGAGCGCGTTCCCTTCGGTTTTCTCGAGATTGCAGCGCGGACAACTCCTCCGTTTGGCGAGCCTCTGGATCTGTTGCGCGGATAGCATTGCGACCCCCTCCCTCCCGTTTTCCCGCCCAAAAGAAAAAGGCCGGGCGAGCACCCGGCCTCGTACTGCACATATTGCTGTGCAGCGGATGGTAGCGGGGAGGAGGCGGCAAATCAAGCCCGCCGACAAGAGGGGTTGTCCTACTCTTGACATTCTCAAACGACCAGCCTAGATTGCCAAAAACAAACCGACCAGTCGGCAAGTTAAGTGCCGCCACCCGTCCCATCCAATGCAATCGATGAAGTTCCGTTGAAAGGAAGGCGTTCATGATCGTTCGTTCTCTGGAGCGTGTACTGCTGTTTAGCGTCGCTGCACTCCTGAGCGTCATTGCCGTTCCCGCGATCGCTCAGCAGGATGCAGCGAAGCCCGCGCAGGAGCAGCCCGCGAAACCCGCCGAGGCTGTGGATGCGGCGAAACAAAAAGCGAGTGAAGAGATTGTGGTCACCGCCCGCAAGCGCGAAGAGAACGTACAGACGGTGCCGATCGCCGTCAGCGTCATCACCGCCGACAAGCTCGAAGAAGCGGCTGAGGCGGACATCTCCGAACTGCAGACCCAGGTGCCGAACCTGTCGATCTACCAGGGACGCAACCAGTCGACGACGCTCACCGCCTTCATGCGCGGCATCGGCCAGGCCGATCCGCTCTGGGGCGTCGATCCGGGCGTCGGTCTGTACATCGATGACGTCTACATCGCCCGGCCGCAGGGCGCGCTGCTCGATGTTTATGACGTCGCGCGCATCGAAGTCCTGCGCGGACCTCAGGGCACGCTGTACGGGAAGAACACCATCGGCGGTGCCATCAAGTACGTCAGCCGCGCGCTCACCGACGCTCCCACTGGAAGCCTCTCGTACTCGCCGGGAACGCAGGGCAATCGCGATTTCCGCGGCAGCATCGCCGGCGCATTGCTGCCGGGCAAGCTGCGCGGCAAGCTCGCCATTGCGTCGCTGAACCACAACGGCTACGGGAAGAACCTCTTCACCGGCAATGACGTCTCCGACCGCAACACGCTGGCCGGCCACGGCGCGCTGGAGTGGCTCGTCAGCGACAAGACGAACGTCCAGTTCAACATCGACGCGACGAAGGACAAAGCCGAGCCGAAAGGCTATCAGCGCCTCGCGGCCAACCCGCTCTGTCCCGCCTTCGGCATCACCTGCACTCCCAACAAAAGCCGCTTCGACACGCAGAGCGGACTGGCGCCGCTCAACGGCACGAATGCTAACGGCGAGTCGCTGGTCGTCTCGTCGAAACTGAGCAGCGCCTGGAACTTCAAGTCGATCACCGCGCATCGGAAATCCGACTCCAAGAACAACATCGACTTCGATACGACCCAGGCCCGCATCACCGACGTCATCGCCACGTACTACGACAAGCAGCTCTCGCAGGAGTTCCAGTTCATCTACAACCACGGCACGAACGTGAACGGCGTCGTCGGCGCGTACTACTTCGACGGCGAGGCCGGCGGCCTGGTCAAGAACATCTTCCTGAACCGCATCTTTGGAACGACCGACGGCAAGACGCTGACGAAGTCGTACGCGGTCTTCGGCGACGGCAGCTACGCCGTCAACAACAAGTTGAACCTCAACGGCGGACTGCGCCTCACCAGCGAGAAGAAAAACGGCATCGCCTTCAACGCCGGCTACACCAACGACACCTTCAGCGTCGTCAACGCCGTGACGGCGAACTACAACAAGTCGAAGACCTTCTCTTCGATCGCGCCGAAGCTCGGCCTCGACTACAAAGTCAGCGACAAGATCATGGCCTACGGCTCGCTGAGCCGCGGCTTCAAGAGCGGCGGATTCAACGTTCGCGCGCAGTCGACGGTCTTCCCGAAGTCGGCCGACCCCTTCAAGGATGAAGTGCTCGACGTTGGCGAGATCGGCTTGAAATCGTCGCTGCTCGACGGGCAACTGACCCTCAACACCGCGGTCTTCGACGGCAAGTACAAAGACATCCAAGTCTCGACGTTCACCTCGTACGACTCGAACGGCGACGGCGTCGAGGACGCCTTCTTCGGCAACTTCCTCAACGCCGGCAACGCCAGCATGAAGGGCGCCGAGGTCGAGTTTGATTCGTCGAGCCACAAGGTGAGCTGGTTTGCGATGAACGGCTACGTCAGCTATCTCGACCTCAAGCCGGACGGATTCCTCGATGCGAACCACGACGGCTTCGTCGACACACAGGTCATCACGAACGCGCCGCATTGGACGACCGGACTCCACCTCAACTTCGATTTTCCGATGTGGAAGGGACTGCTGACGGCAAGCGTCGGCGGTGCCTATCGCGACAACTCCGTGCTCACCAACGAGGGCGGCGCGTATCCCGGCCGTCCGGGTCAGCCGCTCAAACCGATCACGCAGAAGGCCTACACGATCTACGATGCGTGGGTGAGCTGGCTTTCTCCCGACGCCAAGTGGCGTCTCGGCGTCAACGGCAAGAACCTGACGAACAAAGGCTATCTGACCAACGGCTACAACATCCCGTCGCTCGGCATCCTCACCGGCTCGTTCGGCGCGCCGCGCACGGTGCTGGCAACGGTCGAATATCGCTTCTTCTAAATCCTGCGGCAGGCGAGGCCCGGCATGACCGAAACTCCTGAGGAGCTGCGCTTCATGCCGGCCATCGCGGCCGTCGATGCAATCGAACCAGTCCCCGCATCGTCGTGGGGACTGCTCGCGTTTCTGACGGCGCTCAACATCCTGAACTTCGTCGATCGCATGCTAATCGCCAGCCTCGCGCCGCTGCTGATCAAAGACCTCGGCCTGACGCGCGCGCAGATCGGACTGCTGGCCGGATTCGGATTTGTTTTCTTCTACACGTTCGTCGGTCTCTTCCTCGGCGTGGCCGCGGATCGTTTCAAGCGCTTCCCGCTGATCGGCATCGGGCTGGCGCTCTGGAGCGTGATGACCGCGCTGTCCGGTTTTGCGCGCAGCTTCCTCCAACTCGCGCTGCCGCGGATTTTCGTCGGCGTCGGCGAAGCGACGTTGACGCCCGCCGCGCTGTCGATGCTCGGCGATGCCTTTCCGCGCCGCCGCCTCGGGCTGGCCATCGGCGTCTACTACTCCGGCATCCCGCTCGGGCTGGCGGTGGCGCTGATTTCGTCGAGCTTTATCGCGCCGCGGTACGGCTGGCGCACGTCGTTCTTTGCCCTCGGCATCATCGGTCTGCTGGCGACGGTGCTGCTGTTCGTGTTGCGCGAACCGGCGCGACGCAAATCTGCTGTGACCGCATTACCCGAAGCTCGTCCCTCGGTACGCGAACTCCTGCGCGATCTCAGCCGCGCGCTCGTCGATCGGCCGGCTCTGGCATTCGCGCTGGCCGGCGGATCGCTGCTCTGCTACGGCTCCGGCGCGGCGCTTCACGGCGTCACGTGGCTCGTCGAAGAACGCGGATTCCGCTACGCCGACGCCGCATTCCGCTCCGGTGTCGTCGCCGTCTTCGCCGGCTTCCTCGGCAACCTCGCCGGTGGCGCGTTCAGCGATTTCTGCGCGAAACGATTCCCCGCCGGACGCCTCTGGAGCCTGGCGATCATGACCGCGTTCTTCACGATCCCGGCGTGGCTCTTTTACTCGGTCGTCCCCGGCGGGCCGATCTTCTACATCTGCTGGTTCTTCACGAGCGCCGGGACCACAGCCTGGTTCGGACCGCTCTTCTCGACGTTCCAGGAGCTCTCACCCGTCCGCGCACGATCGACGATGGTCGCCTTCGCACTCCTCGTCCTCAACCTCCTCGGCGTGGGACCCGGCCCACTCATCACCGGCATGATCGGCGACAAGAGCGGATTGAGCTTCGGACTGCTGGTGAGCCTCGTCGTCACCGCGCTGGCGATGATTCCCTTCGTCTTCGCCGCACGAAGCGAACGCGCGCACGGCATTTCGTCGGCGTAGCCGCTACACCGAGGGTTTCAGCATCCCGTGCCGCAATATCCGCGAGATCTCGCTGATCGCGTCCTCGGTGCCCATGCCGAAGTGGTCTTTGACGCCGAAGAGGATCTCGACGGAGAAGTAGTTCATGAAGATGCGCGTGGCCAGCATGACGGCGGAGATGGGGGAGAGGCCGTTGGCGAGTTTCGATTGCAGCTCGTCTTCCATTCCGTGCTTCTTGAAGAAGCTGTCGAAGCGGACGGCCATGTCCTCGTAGAACTGGCGGACGTGCGATCCCTCGAACTCCACGACGTCGACATAGATGAGCGCGACGTACTCGCGGTACTCGCGGACCATGTCGCGTGCGGCGAGGCCGAGGTTTTCGAGATTTTCGGGGAAGGTGCCTTCGGAGAGGGCGCGATTGAACGGGAACTGCGGCTCTGACATCAGGAGAAAGTAGCGGTCGAGCAGCGAGCGGAAGATCGTCTCCTTGTCGGGGAAGTGGTGATAGACATTGCCCTTCGAGAGGCCGGCGTCGGCGGCGATGTCCTGCACGCTCGTCGCTCCGTAGCCGTGATGCGAAAAAAGCTTCAGCGCGCTTTCGAGAATCAGCTGGCGAGACTTTTCGGAGCGTTCCTCCTGCGTCGATACTTTCAGGCGAGCTGCTTTCGTAACTCCTCCTTCAGAACCTTGCCGTATGGCGTCCGCGGCAGCGCGTCGACGAAGATGAACTTGCGGGGGATCTTGTATCGCGAAAGACGTGTGCTCAGAAAGGTGGTGAGGTCGACGTCGGGCGCGACCACGAACGCGATCCCCACCTCGCCCCACGTCTCGTCGGCGACGGCGATGACGGCGGCATCGGAAACATCCGGATGCTGCAGCAGCTCCGCCTCGACTTCCGCGGGATAGACGTTGACGCCGCCGCTGATGAACATCTCTTTGCGGCGGCCGGCGATGAAAAAGTATCCCTCGGCATCGCGACGCGCGATGTCGCCGGTGTGGAACCAGCCATCGACGTACGCTTCCGCGGTCGCCTGCGGATTGTTCCAGTAGCCACTGCTGACGTGCGGACCACGAATCCACATTTCGCCGGTTTCGGCATCGTTGCCATCGTCATCGACGAGACGAACCTCGGTGAACAACATCGGCCTGCCGATCGAGCCGGGCTTGCTGCGCGCATCCTCGATCGTCATCGTGAAGCAGTTCACTCCAACCTCGGTCAGACCGTAACCTTGTTTGAGAGTAACACCGCGCTGCTGGTACGCATCGATCAGAAACGCCGGCAGCGGCGCGCCGCCACTGATGAACCAGCGGACGTGACTTAGATCGGCGGTGGCGAATTGCGGAGCGTCGCGAAGCATCTTCCAGATCGTCGGAACGCCGAGGACGATCGTGCAGCGTTCGCGCTCGATCGTCTCCCACACCTCGGCGACGTCGAAGCCGCGATGAAGAACGATCGTGCCGCCGAGGAGGAAGAGCGGGATCAGGAAAACCGCGACGCCGCCAGCGTGATAGAGCGGCGTGAAGATCGGCGCGATGTCGTCTTCGCGCAGCCCCCAGTTGATGGCGGTGTTGTATCCGTTCGCGAAAAGCTGGCGATGAGGAATCATCACGCCCTTCGGTTTGCCGGTCGTGCCGCTCGTGTAGAGCAGGCAGGCGGTCGATTCGGGATCGATCGCGCGGTCGGGCAACGGCCGCGCCGATCGATGAAGATCGAGTTTGATGAGCGTGATGCCGTGCAGCTCCGGCGCCGAACCGTCGTGAAAAAGAACCTTCATCCCGCAATCGGCGGCGATGACCGACAACTCGTGAGCGGTCGCGCGCGTGGAAAGCGGCACGACGATCACGCCGGCTTTCAAGGCGCCGAAAAAGAGGGCGATGAAATCGATGCTGTTCTGCGCGAGCAGGCCCGCGCGATCGCCGGGCTGCAGACCGGCATCGAGAATCGTGGACGCCGCGCCATTCGCGCGATCGTTGAGCTGCGCGTAGGTCAATCGCTCGCCGCTTTCGACGGAGATGAGCGCGATGCGGTCGGGCGTGATCCGCGCGCGTTCCGCTAAGAGGTCGCCTGCAAACATGCGATGAATCGCTCCGGCTGCTGCGCGTGAGGGATGTGCGCGGCGTCGTCGATGATGCAGAGTCGCGCACCGGCGATCCCAGCGTGCAGTTGTTCGATGTAAGCGCGTGTGACGACGCCATCGTTCGCGCCCCAGACCACGGTCGTTGGGACGCGGATGGCGGCGAGCCGGTCGTCGATGAAGTACGACATCATTCCGCCGGCGATGAGGCGCAACATCGGCGAGTCGCTGCTCCGCGTGATGAGCGCGTCGACCGCCCAATCGGGAAACTGCGCGTTGGGGCCGTGGACCGCCTGAAGAATCGGGACCGCTTCCTCGCGATTCGCTGCAACGAGAGGAACGCCCAACGGGATCGCCAGTCCGCCGCCCGACTCGAGGAAGAGCTCCGCTACGCGATCGGGGTGCGCGAGCGTGTAGAGGATGCTGATCCACGCGCCCATCGAGTTGCCGACCAGCGTCACCCGCGTAACGCCTTCCGCGTCGAGCACGGCGGCGAGGCGATCGACGAGATGCTGCATGTCCAGCGCGCCGGTCTTCGGTTCGCTCTCGCCGTGACCGGGAAGGTCGGGAATGATGAGGCGGCAGGTTTTCATGAGCACGGGCGCGACCAGCGACCACGTCCCCGCATGGTCGTTGACGCCGTGGATCAGGGCGAGCGTTTGTTCGCCCTCGCCGCCAGTCCAGTAGACGGTGCCATCGAGTGATTTTCGCGTCAGGCCGGCGTGCGCCAGCATCGCTCGCGAAAACGCGATGATGTCGGCGTGCGATGTGATTTCAGCCAAAGAGTCGTCTTTCATTCAGCGGCATCCGCAAGGCGGTGGCGGCCTGGTTGTAGCCGACCCCCGAGCCGACCAGCACGACGAGATGTCCAGGCTTGATCCTGCCGCTGCGGATCGCGTCGTCGAAGGCCATCGGGATGCACGCTGAGCCGGTGTAGCCGGCGTGCTCCATGATCGTGTGCGTCTTCTCCATCGGCAGACTGAGATCCGTCATGACGATCTCGATGGTCGGCTTGCGCACTTGCGTGAAGATGATCACGTCGATGTCGGTCAGCGCGAAGCTGCCGTTTTCCGCGAGACGGCGGACCAGTTTCGGCCAGCCGGCGTCGTTGATTTCGGGTGGATAGCGCTCGACCATGCGCACCGAGGTGCGGCCGGCCTGAACCGACTCCGCGGTGGCCGGTTCGACCGTGCCGCCGGACGCGATCAGCCAATTGCGATGGTAGGTACCGTCGGCGGCGAACGCCGAGGCGATGAATCCCGGCGCATCGCTGCGCTCGAGGACCGCCGCGCCCGCGCCGTCGCCGTAGAAAAAGATGAACGGATCGTCGTCGCGCGCGAGCTTGCGCATCTGGTAGACGGCCGCGACGAGAACGGTGCGCAGCGAAGGATTGCTCATCATCAATCCCGCCGCTGCCGAAAGCGCGGTTGGGAACGAGGCGCAGGCGCAGGCGACGTCGAATGTGCCGGCGTTGATCGCGCCGAGTTTCGATTGCAGGATGACCGAGGTCGCCGGCGTGATGTAGTCGGGAGAGTCGGTGCCGAGGATGATCAGGTCGAGATCTTCGGGCGCCTTGCCGGCGCGCGTGAGTGCCTGTTGCGCGGCCTGCAGCGCGAGATCCGAGGCCGCCCAACTGTCGGGCGCCTGCCAGCGTTTGAGAATGCCGCTGGCCTTCTCCATCTTGTTCACGAATTCCGGCGCGATGTCCGCGAATCGCGCGCGCAAATCGTCGTTGGTGATTTCAATCTCCGGCAGATAGCTGCCAGTGCTGACGATGTTCGCGTACGCGGCGGCGCTCATGTCCCGAGCACCAGTCCTCCATCGACGGACAACACCGTGCCGCTGATGAATCGAGCCGCGTCGGACGCGAGCCAGACGTACGCGTTGGCGACGTCGGACGGTTCGCCCATCTTGCCGAGAGGAGTGTGTGCCGCCATCGAGTCGAGCACTTTCTGCGGCATCACTTTGACCATTTCCGTGGCGATGAAGCCCGGCGCGATGGCGTTGACGCGGATTCCGTATCGCCCCAACTCGCGCGCCCACGTCTGCGTGAAGCTGATCACGCCCGCTTTCGTGGCCGCGTAATTGGTCTGTCCGAAGTTTCCATACAGGCCGACGATTGACGACGCGTTGAGGATCACGCCCGAGCCCTGCCGGATCATGTGCGGGACGACCGCGCGCGTGCAGAGAAACACGCCTTTGAGATTGACGTTGACGACGGCGTCGAACGTGGCGTCGTCCATCGTCGAAAGGACATCGCCGTCCTTCCACTTCACCAGCTGCGCGTCGCGGACGATGCCGGCGTTGTTGACCAGCACGTCGATCCGTCCGTGCTCCGCGATGATTGCCGCGGTGGCCGCTTCGACGGAGTCTTTGCTGGTGACGTCGACCTTCGGCTCCGAGGTCACGTCCCAAACAATGACCTTGGCTCCCTCGGCGCGAAACGCTTCCGCGGTAGCCTGTCCGATGCCCGCGCCGCCGCCGGTGATGACGACGACTTTATCCTTTAGATTGAGGTTCATAGTTGGATCGTACGTGGAAAGCGGGAGATCGTCGTTCGAAACTTGCCGACTGGTCGGTTTGTTTTGCGGTCAATGTAGAGCGGACGCTGTTCGTTGTCAAACACGGAACCGCGCCGCAGCTACCGGATGTCGCCAAACAACTCCTCGACCGTTATGACTTGTCGGGTCAGCGCAGTGCACGCTGCGATCAGGTCCCGCCGGGTCCTCGGCGTGCCGAGACTAAGGCCTCGGCGAATACGCGAGATGGTCTGCCGGCTGATTCCGGATTTCCGCGCCAGCCACAAAGGCTTGATCTCGTTCGCACGAAGCCAGCAGTCGAAGGGCGTCTCGTAGCGGTGCGGCATCACGTTTAGCGCGCAATGGCGATGGTGGTGGCTGACGGCGCAAGGTTGTCCGGTCCATCGCTCGACGTTTTGCTGCGGACACCCGGAAGGAGGCAAGTCAAACCGTGTGTCAAACGCGTTTGCTGGCCGCCAGCCACCATGATCGCTCTCACTACTCGGTCAACCGGAACATCACAGAATTGATCTCCTCAAAAATAGTGCGCAGATGCGGTTCCAGCCAATGGAAGCGCTGCGCGTGTTCGTCATCGAGGAGCGTCAGAGCGCTGTCCGTTTCCAGGAGGATTCGGGCTAGCGCCTCGACGACGACCTCCTGGAGCGCGGCTCCGTCTCTGCGTAGAAACGGTGAAGCAAGCTCCTGAATCGGACGATCGAATCGCATTTGGACTGATTAATGGAACGACGCCACGATAGACATTGACGCCGATGAGTGCCAGTCACGTTTTTTGACCTTTTTGTACCGATCGTTACCCTCGCCGATACTCGTCCGGTCTCATTCCGAACTGCTCGACGAAGAGCCGGAAGAAGGTCGTGCGCGTACCGAGGCCGGTAGTCGCGGCGATGTCATCGACCGTCTGGGCGGTCCGCCGCAGAAGTCTGCCGGCGTAGGCAAGTTGCTGCGCGCGCAAGTACTGAAGCGGAGTTTTTCCAAAGAGCCGCTTGAACGCGCGGGTGAGAGTGGCAGGAGGAATGTGGAACTGCTGCGCGAACTCGGACGCCGAGGCGCGGGAGCGGGTGCGATAGCAGTTGTCGAGGTACGCATCGACGCCGCGCCGGTACCAGGCGCGTTCGTCTTCGAGGCTGAAGCTGTTCCGTTCCGACTGTCTGGGCCGCCCACGGCGTAGCGCCATCACATCTCTCTTTCCAGCGGCCGGCCTGAAAGTGGCCGGCGTCACTGGCTGAGAGTGAATGGGGAAGAGATTTCCCTACCCTCGAAAGAAACTATATTTTCGAGAAAATCGCGAGTGGGTCTGAAGTTGGACCGAGGGGCCGTACCGTTTTCAGCCGGGCGGGAGACGGATGTCGATCGTGTCGAGTACCCGGACGATCTTGCGGACAAGCGATTCGAAGAAGCTGCTCTTCTTTGTCGTTTTCGCCGCCGCGAAGGCCGGTTGGACGAGGAGCGTCGCAACAACCGCCGCGATCGCGGCGATGTTGATGATGCGTTTTGATACACCTCTCATATGCCCTCCTGAGCCAGGCACTGCCTGCTGATGTGGGAGGGCGCCCTCGCACCAGAGAGGCACGGGATAGGCGGATGTTTGAGCCGGAACTAATCGTGAGGTGGAGCGAAGAGAAGATCGGGCTGGAGTTGGAGTCGTTGAACAAACGACCGTACGTGCCGAACTGTCTCCACACGTATTTGCCCCTGAGAGGCAGCTTCTTTCAGGTAGGCGGCTGCCGTCAATGCTTGACGGAGTCTCCCGGAACGTCTGAAGTAGCGCATCACCTCGGAGCAAAGCGAGGAGATTTCCCTTGTCTTATCAATGAGTAGAAGCGACTCAATCAAGTCCAGGGTGACGGTAGCTGCTTCTTCCGGCAAGGCCAATTCTTCAGCGGACTTCTTTGCGTCGCGAAGTTGCACGATAGAGTCCTCAAATCGGCCCTCGACGCGACTGAGAACACCAAGCTTCCAGTCAGTTGCCAAAACCTCGGTACTTACGTGAAGTTGCAGGTAAGTCCGCCGCGCATCGAGAAGCAACGGCGTCGCACGTGGGGCATCGCCGAGCTCCAAGAAGCAGGTCGCCAGATTGTACGAGTGCCGCGCGATTCCAATCCTGTCGTCGTTCGATTCTGCGTAGCCGCGCAACTGCTCGAATGCTTCGGCTGCGGCGGCGAACTCGCGGCGATAAAAGAGCACTCCCGCCTCCACGGCACGCGCTCGCATCCAACCGTCGATATCACCATACGCGGCGCAGATCCTTCCGCTCTCGACGGCTTGTTGTGTCGCCTCAGTCAAACGGTCCATGTACATGAGCACTGAGGCCCGGATGTACGCGAGATTCGCCAGCTCGAACGCGCCCGGCCCATGCCTTGAGAACTCGCGTTCCGCTCGATCGACGGCGTCGAACGCCGCCGGGTACTCGGCGAGGAAGCGCAGCGCGTTCGCGCACTCCTTCCACGCAAGACCGCGCATCGCATGAATCGTGTCCTGCGGATAGTCATCGGTCGAAAGCTGCTCGGCGATCGCAACCGCCGCCTCGGCGAGACGGCGCGCGTGGAGCGGATTGCGCTCGCACGCGGTGTTCGCGGCTTCCGACAGGACTCGTACCGCCCCCGCAGTCACATACTCCGCATGCCGTTCGAAACGTTCGCGAATGAACGCCACTGGCTCGTCGAGCAGCGGCCCGAGCGCCACACGCGCGTCGAGATACTCCTGCTGGCATCGCGCCGCAAACTCCAGGACCCTGTGTTCTTCGTCGATCACAGCGAGCGGGCCGTCAGCGGCCTGCCAGACTTCCTGCGTCGTCAGCGCCTCGAAAAACGCGATAGTGCCGCGGAAGCGGACCTGACACTGCTCGCACTCCTTCAAATGACTGGTGACGCCGGCAAGGTTCCGGTCGTCGCGGCCTCCCGACAACGCGTAATCGGCAAGCGCATCGTCATCGATATGGTTCATGACTCCACCCGCGTGATCGATTCAAAGATGGTTCGTGCCGCTTTGCGGCAGTGATGTAGGAGCTGGCGAACGTACTTCGGGGCAACGTCTAGCTCCTCGGCTACCGTCAGCATCGACTTTCCTTCGTAGTGGAAGCAGCGCAAGGCGTCGCGGCATCGTGGACGGAGTTGTGCCAGCGTCTCCGTTACGGCGAGACGGACGGCGATCGTGTCGGACATCAGCGCTTCATCGCCCGCACTCTCGCACTCCACGTCTTCCACGTCGCAGAAGACCGACTGCTCTCGCTGGCGCTTCCGCCAATATTCGAGACTTTCGTTCCTGACGGCGCCACGAAAGTACGGCTTCAACTCCCCCCGCACGACGCCGGGGTTGCTGAAGTAATGCATGAAGATGTCGTGGACGATTCCCTCGGCATCCGAAAACGGCACGCGAAAATCGCGGACGGCGATCAGCCGCATCAGCCGCGCGTAGGTCTCGTAAATCTCGGCAAACGCCTCGTTGCCGGGGACGGGTCGGGGCCGCGGTTCGATGCACGCGATCGGCGCGTTCGCGTTCTCGATCGGCGTTGGTTCGACTGGAATCACGGGATGCCGCGAGTATGCAGCTACTTACACATTTAACGCAAGAACGTCACCGTGACATCCGTTACTGCCGCGGCTTGCGTCGCGACGCATCCTTGCAGCTTGTCCTCATCGAAAGTCTTCCTCGCCACGTTAATTTTCGCGATCGCTGCACCGTCATTCGCGATCACGTACATCGTTCCGCCGGACCGATTCGAGATCGAGCGCGCCAGCGCGATCGTGGTCGGACGCGTGCTCGGGTCGCATTCCGAACCATCGCAATTCGGAATCGAGACTGTGACGTCGATCGCGGTTGAAGACGCGATCAAAGGAGATCCGGGCAGTATCGTCGACGTCCACACGCCCGGCGGAACGCTCGATGACGAAACGCGCGTGGTTCCTGGCGTTCCCACATTCGTCGACGGCGAGCGAGTCCTCCTCTTTCTCTACCAGCGCGACGACGGCGCGTACACGATCAGCGACCTTGGACTCGGAACCTTTCGCTTCATGCGCGACGCGATCGGACGCCAACTGGCCGTCCGCAATGACGCCGATATCGAAGGGTGGGACGCGGGCGGCAAGGTGCATGTCGAGCAACAGCGTTCGGCGGAGCGGTTCCTCAACTACGTTCGCGGTGTCGTTCGCGGGGATGTGGTTGCCGAGAATTACGCCGTTCCGCTGATGGCCAAGACGGAATCAATGCATCCGATCGCGACCGCATCGTTCACCGCCACGTCGTACATGCTCACGTACAACTCCGGCCTCGGCACGCGCTGGAACGTCTTTCCGAGCGCGGTGAGCTGGAACCGCGGCAACTCCGAAACCGGTCCGCTCGGCAATGGCGCCGCGGAGATCAGCGCGGCGTTCGCAACGTGGAACGCCGGCGGAACGAACTACGTCCTCTCCAGCGCGAACGCGAATTCGAACGGATTCCTCGACGCTACCGACGGCACGAACAACATCGTCTTCGAGAAGAACCTGACCTCGGCTGGTCTGCAACCGTTCAATTGCTCCTCGGGCGGCGGGCTCGGAGTCGCCGGCATGACGCACGCGAGTTTCGGAGCGGGCTCGCACGTCTATCGCGGCGAAACGTTCGCCACAACGATCGAGGCGGACGTCAGCATGAATCAGGGTGTGGGCAGCTGTTCGGCGGGGACGATTCCGCAGGAGCTGTTCAAAAGCGCGATCACCCACGAGTTCGGCCACACGCTCGGCCTCCGCCACTCCGATCAGACCCGAAACCTGAGCGCGTCGTGCGCCGGCGATCCGACGCTCGATTGCACCACCTCCGCGCTCATGAACCACATCCTCTTCACGGGACTCAACGGCCAGCTCCAGGCCTGGGACATCACCGCGGTGAACGCGGTCTACGGAACCGCGCCGGCCTGCACGCCGCCATCGATCACCGTGCCACCGTCCGGCGCGTCGATCAACAGCGGCAACTTTGCGCAGCTCTCCGTGGCCGCCACCGGCACCGCGCCGCTTTCGTATCAATGGTTCGTCGGTTCAACCGGCGATGCATCTGCGCCGGTGAACGGCGGGACAACCGCGACGATCGTCGTCGCTCCCGCGACTACGACGTCGTACTGGGTTCGCGTCAGCGGCGCATGTGGTCCGGTCGCGAACAGCAACTCGGTCGTTGTCGCGGTGGCCGTCTGCGTCCCGCCCCAGATTCTGAACACGTTGAAGGATCAGTCGGTCGTGGCCGGATCGATCATCTCGCTCACCATCAACGTCCTCGGCACAAACACGTCGGTATCGTGGTTCGCAAACGGAAATCTGATCGCCTTCGGCCCGACGCTCACCACCCCGCTGACGCAGACCACGCAATTCCGCGCGCACGTCACCAACGCCTGCGGCGTCACCGACAGCAACACGATCACGATCACCGTGGTCCCGCCGCGCCGCCGGACCGTGTTGCACTAATCCCATCTGCGCAATCTGCGGATACCATCTTCGAATGGATGTCGGCACGCAGCTCGGACCATACGAGATCGTTGCGCGGATCGGTGCGGGCGGGATGGGGGAGGTGTGGCGGGCGCGCGATCACCGTCTGCAGCGCGACGTCGCGATCAAGATCCTCCTCAGCACTGCGCACGCCGACGATGCGCTGCCGCGCTTTGAGCGCGAGGCGCGCGCGGTCGCGGCGCTTTCGCATCCGAACATCCTGGCCATTCACGATTTCGGAACGGAGAGCGGGACGCTGTACGCGGTCATGGAGTTGCTCGAAGGAGCGACGCTGCGCGAGCGGCTCGATCAGAGCGAGCTCGAAGTCAGCCGCGCGCTCGACTGGGCGCATCAGATCGCGCAGGGACTGGCGGCGGCGCACGAACGCGGCATCACGCACCGCGATCTGAAGCCGGAGAACATCTTCGTCACGCGCGACGGCGTGGTGAAGATCCTCGACTTCGGCCTGGCGCGGCTTGATGACGGCAGCAACGTCGATCAGGTAAAAACCGTCGCGCGAACGTCGCCCGGGATGATCATCGGAACCGTCGCGTATCTTTCGCCCGAACAGGCCCGCGGCGAAGTCGCCGATCATCGCTCCGACATCTTCGCGTTCGGTGCCGTCCTGTTCGAGATGCTCACCGGCCGGCCCGCATTTCTGCGCCCGACAGTCGCCGAGACGATCGTCGCCGTGCTGCGCGACAGCGCGAAGTCGAGCGAAAGCGGCAGGCTGCCGGCGGAGGTCGAGGAGATCCTGCAGCACTGTCTCGAGAAAAATCGCGACGAGCGATTTCGGTCCGCGCGTGATCTCGCCTTCGCGCTGCGGCTCGCCGCGCGCACGACGGCGTCCGGACCGCAGGAGGTCACGCGTCAGACGCCGAGGCCGAGCGATTCGGCAGTGCGCGGCGACGAGTTGTCGATCGCCGTCCTGCCGTTCCGCAACATGAGTCCAACGGCGGACGCCGAGTACTTCAGCGACGGGATGACCGAGGAGATCATCAACTCGCTGGCGGCTGTGCCGGCGCTCCACGTGGCCGCGCGCACGACCTCCTTCGCGTTCAAAGGCCGCAACGAGGACATCCGCCGCATCGGCCGCGAGCTCGGCGTGGCGATGATGCTGGAAGGAAGCGTGCGCCAATCGGGATCGCGGCTGCGCGTGACGGCGCAGCTCATCAGCGTCGAGAACGGCTACCAGCTCTGGTCGAATCGTTGGGATCGGGATCTCGCCGACGTCTTCGCCGTGCAGGACGAAATCGCGCAGGCCATCGCGGCGACGCTGAAGGTGCGCATCGTCGAACGCGACGCCACCTCGGCGACGGGGCGGACGGAGAACCTCGAGGCGTACGACCGCTACCTGAAGGGAACGTATCTCTGGGGCCAGCGCCGCGCCGAGGAGGCGATCGTCGAGTTGAAAGCATCGGTTGAGATTGATCCTGATTTCGCCGACGCCCACACCGCCCTCGCCGATGCGTGGGCCGTGCACGGCTACTACGGCGGTGTGCCGACGTGGGAAGCGTGGTCGCGCGCGCGCGCCGCGGTCGATGAGGCGGAGCGCATCGCGCCCGATTCCGCCGGCGTGGCACTCTCGCGCGGAATCCTCGAGCATTACTACGGCTGGAACGTGGCGCGGCTCGAGCATTTCTGCCGGCTCGCCGCGGAGCGCAATCCGAAGTCCGCCGATCCGTGGACGTGGCTGGCCATCGGCTTCGCCGCGAGCGGACGAAGAGACGACGCCCTCGAAGCCGGCGCACGCGGCATCGCGCTCGAGCCGCACCACCCGAATGTGCGCACGTCGCAGGCGTGGGCGTACCTCTTCACCGGCGACTACGACACGGCCGCGCGCCTTCTCGAAAAGGCAATCGAAGTCGGTCCCAACGCCGGCTACGCGCACTGGAGTTACGGACTCGCGCTCCGCTACGGCGGTCACGTCCGCGAATCAGTCCCCGTCTTCGAACGCCTCGTCGAAGGCTCCAACGGCAAAGTCCCGCTCTACGTCTCCCTCCTCGGCGCCGCGGTCGCGGAAGCCGGCGAAAAATCGCGAGCCGAAGAGATCCTCGCGAACCTCATCGACCGCCGCCGCGAAGGCGACTACGTCCCCTCCATCGACCTAGCCACCGTTCACGTCAACCTCGGCGACCACGACTCCGCCCTCGACGCGCTCGAACGCGGACGCGAAGAACGCAACGGCCTGATGTGGGGCCGCATCCACATGCACGACTTCATCGCGCTGCGCACCCACCCGCGCTGGATCGCGCTAGCGCAACGGCTTGCGCGCAACGCGCCGTGGTGTTGGGAGGGTGAGGGCATAGCTTGACGCAGATGAGCGATTTCATCTGCGTCATCTGCGGATCAAGCGTTCTCCAATTCCGCGATGTCGATCTTCTTCATCTTCAGCATCGCGTTCATCACCCGTCCCGCTTTCGCGCGATCGGGATCGGAGAGCAGGCGCGAAAGAGCGGTGGGGACGACCTGCCACGACAGGCCGAATTTGTCCTTGAGCCAGGCGCACTGCTGCGCGTTCGGGTCGCCGCCTTCCGAGAGCTTGTCCCAGTAGTGATCGACCTCGGCCTGCGACTCGCAGCTGATCTGGAACGAAATGGCCTGGTTGAACTTGAACTGCGGACCGCCGTTGAGCGCGGTGAAGGGCTGGCCTTCCAGCTCGAAGGCGACCGTCATCGCGGTTCCCGGCTTTTTGCCGTGAACTTCTTTTCCCGCTTCGCCATAGCGGCTGACGTTGGTGATGCGCGAGTCTTTGAAAATGGCGACGAAAAAGTTCGCGGCGTCCTCGCCCTGATCGTCGAACCAGAGACAGGGCGTGATCTTCTGTTTGTTGAGCATGGGCGCAGTCTAGTCGAGCATCACAGTCCGCTCCAATCGCCGGTTACGACAGTCATCGGCTTGTCGCCGTCGGTCCGCTCGATGCGGTTGCGCGTGATGACGTAGACCGGAACCGCAGTCGCGCGTGCGACGCGGATGTCGCGGTTTGAAGGAAGCGGCAGGTAGATCGGATGCGTGTGCAGGATGGCGACGGTCCCCGCTGGAATGGGACCGGTCCACGTTGCCTGGTTCAACTCTCCGTCGCTGCGCCAGTGGAGAAAGAACGTCTCGCCGGCGGCGTTGCGAATCAGAAACGCCGCTTCTTCCGTATTGGACATGCCGAAGCGAGCGTGGCGCAGCAGGTCGGCCATGACTCCGTGAACGACCGGGTCGCGAATGTCGATGGACGTGAACGTGAGCAGGAGTGCGGCAATGACGTTCAGCATCGTGCAAACTACAACGCCGGAACGACGCGAAGGTTACAAGCGTCAATCCAGATGGTAGACGCGGATTGATTTACCGATGCGCGTGTACGGCTTGCCGTCGATCATGCCTTCGAGCCACTTCTTCACTCGCGGGCTGTGCGTTTCGGGTAGGGCGATCTGCATCTCACTGGTGGCGAA
>DASYJY010000028.1:0-23805 GCA_035995985.1 Thermoanaerobaculia bacterium
CATTGACGATCGCGCCGGCACGTCTTGCGATCATCGAAGGCAACGCGCGCCGCGACGCGAGGTACGTCCCGCGCACGTTCACTGCGAACATTCGATCCCAATCCTCCGGCATCACCTCGGTCAGGATCTTCGGATCGATCATCCCCGCACAATTGATGAGGATGTCGCAATCGCCGAGTCGCGATTCGGTCTCGGCGAACAGCCGTTCGATGGCGTCGGGATCGCTGACGTCGCCATCGATAGCAAGCATCGGAAGTCCGGAAGCCGTCGCCGTCCGCGCGCAGGCCGCCACGAGCGCACCGCGCGACGCCAGCATCTCCGCGGTCGCGCGCCCGATTCCTGACGACGCGCCGGTGACGATCGCCACGCGCCCGGTAAATTCTTGGGGCGACATATAATCCGGCGCAGGCTACCCCAAACCGCAGAGATTGAGGAGAGCGTATGAACCCCGATCTGAACAACTGGATGCAACTCGTTTTCCGATGGGGTCACGTCGTGGCCGGCGTGATGTGGATCGGACACCTTTGGTTTTTCAACTTCGTTAACGGCCCCTTCGCAGGGAAGATGGACGCGCCGACGAAAAAACTCGTCGTCCCGGAGCTGATGCCGCGTGCGCTCTTCTGGTTCCGCTGGGGCGCAGCGTGGACCTGGATCACCGGCTTCCTGCTCCTCGGGCTCATCTACTACCAGACCAAGACCGTGCTCTTCGATCAGGACCACATCGGTAATCCGTGGCTGTGGCTTGCGGTCGTCCTGATCACGCTCGCCATCGGCTTCGTGATCTACAACCTCGTGCTGAAGAAGGTGAAGAACGTCGTCGTCGCAAGCGCGATCAACCTCGTGCTCTTCGTCATCGTCTACGGCGCGCTGGAGTACTGCGGCCACTTCAGCGGACGCGCGCTTTACATCCACGCCGGCGGAATCTTCGGCACGATGATGGCCCTCAACGTCTGGATGGTGATCTGGCCGTATCAGCAGAAGATCATCAAAGGCGTCAAAGGCGATCAGCCCGCGGCCGACGCCGAAACCGTGCGCCAGGCCGGCCTCCGCTCGCGCCAGAACACCTACATGTCCGTACCGCTGATCTTCCTCATGATCAGCAACCACTACCCGACCGTCTACGGCGCCAGCCCGCTCGTCCGCGACGGCAGCCTGGCCGCGGTCATCATCCTCGGCTTCCTCTTCGTCCGCTGGATGTATTCGAAAGCCGCGGCGGTGCAGGGATTCTGAGTTGAAGCTTCTACAGATCGACGCCTTCACCAGCGATGCATTCAAAGGAAATCCCGCCGCCGTCTGTTTCATGGACGGCGCGCGGGACGACCAGTGGATGGCCAACGTCGCAGCTGAGATGAACCTGGCCGAGACGGCCTTCCTCACGCCGAACAATCGTGATTGGGATCTGCGCTGGTTCACGCCCACGGTCGAAGTCGATCTCTGCGGCCACGCTACGCTCGCCTCGGCGCACGCGATCTGGAGCGAAAACATCAGCAGCGATGACGTGCTCCGTTTCCACACGCGCAGCGGCGTGCTCACGGCGAAATACGACGGCGACATGATCGAGCTCGATTTCCCCGCCAAGCGCGCCGACTCGATCGCCGCACCGGCCGGCCTTCTCGACGCCCTCGGCGTCACCAGCGCGACCTATGTCGGACGCAATCAGTTCGACTACATCGTCGAGCTGCCGTCAGAAGCCGAGGTTCGCGCGCTGACGCCGGATCACGGCGTACTCCGCCAACTCCCTGTCCGCGGCGTCATCGTCACCGCTCGCGGCACCGGCGACTACGATTTCATCTCCCGCTTCTTCGCCCCCGGCTCCGGCGTCGACGAAGATCCCGTCACCGGCTCCTCGCACTGCTGCCTCACCCCCTACTGGTCCGAACGCCTCGGCAAAACCGAAATGAACGCGTACCAAGCCTCTCCGCGCGGCGGCGCAATCCGCGTCCTCCTCGACGGCGACCGCGTCAAACTCGCCGGCCACGCGGTGACCGTCCTCCGCGGCGAACTGCTGGCGTGATCACCATCGCGCCCGCCGACGACCTCACCATCGTCCGCGAGCTGATCACCGAATACGCCAACTCCCTCGGCGTCGATCTTTCGTTCCAGGATCTCGACCACGAGCTGGCCACGCTCGACTCGTTCTACGAGCTGATCCTTGTCGCACGCGAGAACGACCGCACCGCCGGCTGCATCGCCCTCCGCAGCATCGACGACGAAATCTGCGAGATGAAGCGCCTCTACGTGCGTCCCGCATTTCGCGGCATGAACCTCGGACGCCAACTCGCGACTCACATCATCGACGCCGCCCGCGCCCGCGGCTACGAACGGATGCGGCTCGACACGCTGCCAACGATGATTGCCGCTATCCCGCTGTACCGCGCGCTCGGTTTCGTCGAGATCGAGCCATATCGTTTCAATCCGATTGCCGGAACTCGGTTCATGGAGTTAGACCTTTTCACGCGGAGGCGCGGGGACGCGGAGGGGCTTAGTCGCGCCCGCTCTGTAAGTTACAGATTGGCGCACTTAGTGCTCAAGTCGGTAAGCGATGAGTAGCGTCGATATTCTTGCGGAGCGGCGGCCGGAGTGGGAGGAAATCCTTTCTGACGAGGCGCTCGCGTTTGTGGCCGGGCTCCATCGTCAGTTCAATGGACGCCGCGAGGGATTGCTGGCGGCGCGCGAGGCTCGCAAGTTGCGCATCGACGTTGGCGAGCTTCCCGATTTTCTGCCGGAGACGAAGGATGTTCGCGATGCGGAGTGGACGGTCGCGACGATTCCGGCCGATCTGCAGGATCGGCGCGTCGAGATCACCGGGCCCGTCGATCGGAAGATGATCATCAACGCGCTCAACTGCGGCGCGAACGTCTTCATGGCCGACTTCGAAGACGCGAATGCGCCGACGTGGGCGAACAACATCGAGGGGCAGCTCAATCTGCGCGATGCGGTGCTGCGGACGATTTCGTTTTCGGCCGGCGCGAAGAATTACTCGCTCAATGAGAAGACGGCCACACTCGTCGTCCGGCCGCGCGGGTGGCATCTGCTGGAGAAGCATCTGATTGTCGACGGTGAACCGGTCTCGGCGAGCCTCTTCGATTTCGGCCTCTATTTCTTTCACAACGCTAAGCAAGCCATCGCGCAGGGCACCGGTCCGTACTTTTACCTGCCTAAGATGGAGTCGCATCTCGAGGCGCGGCTCTGGAACGACGTCTTCGTCCATGCGCAGCAGGCGCTCGGCATTCCGAACGGAAGCATCCGCGCCACGGTGCTCATCGAAACCATCCTCGCGGCGTTCGAGATGGACGAGATCCTCTACGAACTCCGCGATCACTCCTCGGGGCTCAATTGCGGGCGCTGGGACTACATCTTCTCGTTCATCAAGAAGCTGCAGGCGCGTCAGGACTTCGTGCTGCCCGACCGCGGCAGCGTGACGATGGAAAAGCACTTCCTGGCGTCGTATGTCGCGCTCTTGATCAAGACCTGTCATCGCCGCGGCATTCACGCGATGGGCGGGATGGCAGCGCAGATTCCGATCAAAAACGATGACGCAGCGGACGACGCCGCCATGCAGAAAGTGGTCGCCGACAAGCTGCGCGAAGTGCGCGCCGGCCACGACGGAACGTGGGTCGCGCATCCCGGACTCGTGCCGATTGCGAAGAAGATTTTCGACGAGCACATGCCTGGACCGAATCAAATCGATCGCAAGCCCGACGATGTGAACGTCACCGCCGCCGATCTTCTGCGCGTCCCCGAGGGCGCGATTACGGAGAAAGGGTTCCGTCAGAACGTGAACGTCGGAATCCTCTACCTCGAGGCGTGGCTCGGCGGCCTCGGCTGCGTCCCCCTTTACGACCTGATGGAGGACGCCGCCACCGCCGAGATTTCGCGCACGCAGCTCTGGCAGTGGATTCATCACCATGCGCATCTCGACGACGGCCGCGCTGTCACGCCCGATTTGTATCGGCAGATCTGCGGCGAAGAGCTGCAGAAGATCGGCTCGCGTCCGCATCTCGAAAAGGCGGCAGCGATCTTCAACGACTTGATTCTAAACGACGAACTGACCGACTTCCTCACGCTCCCCGCTTACGAGGAGTTGCTGCGGCTGGAGAAGGACTAACCGATGGCGAAGCTGAAAGCAGTACGCGACCCGAAGCAGATCGAGCGCGATTGGGAAAACAATCCGCGGTGGGACGGCATTACACGCGACTACACGGCGGACGACGTGCTGCGCCTGCGCGGCTCGATCGACATCGAGCACACGCTCGCCGAAATGGGCGCCGACCGTCTCTGGGATTTATTGAATGACACCCCGTACGTCACCGCCCTCGGCGCGCTCACCGGCAACCAGGCAATCCAGCAGGTGCGCGCCGGTCTGAAGTCGATCTACCTCAGCGGCTGGCAGGTTGCGGCCGACGCGAATCTGGCCGGCCACATGTATCCCGATCAGAGTCTGTATCCGTCGAACTCAGTTCCACAGGTCGTGAAGCGGATCAATCAAGCGCTGCAGCGCGCCGATCAGATCGATCACAGCGAAGGGAAGAGCGACACGCATTGGTTCGCGCCGATCGTCGCGGATGCCGAGGCGGGTTTCGGCGGATGTTTGAACGCGTTCGAGTTGATGAAGCTGATGATCGAGTGCGGCGCGGCAGCCGTCCATTTCGAAGACCAACTCGCCTCGGAGAAAAAGTGCGGACACCTCGGCGGAAAAGTTCTGCTGCCGACCTCGCAGTTCATCCGCACCCTTTCCGCCGCGCGTCTTGCGGCTGACGTGATGGGAGTCGCGACGCTCGTCATCGCGCGCACGGACGCGAACAGCGCCACGCTGCTGACCAGCGATGTCGATGAACGCGATCATCCATTCCTCACCGGCGAGCGCACGCCCGAAGGCTTCTTCACGATCAAAGGAGGCGTCGACGCCGCGATCGCGCGCGCCATCGCGTACGCGCCGTACGCCGATCTGCTCTGGATGGAAACGTCGACCCCCGACATCGGCGAGGCGAAAAAGTTCGCGGACGCGATTCACGCGAAGTATCCGGGAAAGATGCTCGCGTACAACTGCTCGCCCTCCTTCAACTGGGCGCAGAAACTTTCGTCCGAGGCGATTGCGAACTTTCAGAACGAACTGGGAGCGCTCGGCTACAAGTTCCAGTTCGTCACGCTGGCCGGATTCCACGCGCTCAACTTCTCGATGTTCGAGCTGGCGCGCCAGTATCGCGACGAAGGAATGACGGCGTACTCGCGAATGCAGCAGTCGGAGTTCGCCGCCGAGGAGCATGGGTACACCGCGACGAAACACCAGCACGAAGTCGGCACAGGCTACTTCGATGAAGTGATGAAAGTGATCTCGAACGGGCAGTCATCAACGACCGCACTGGCCGGCTCGACCGAAGCCGCGCAGTTCGGCAGGAGACCGTAATGGAAGACATTCGCAACTACCGCATCGAAGAAGAGAAAGACGAAAGCCGCGAAGAAGAGCGCGAGTACGAAGGCGCCGCGCAGCGCGACGAAGTACCGTTTCACGTACCGCGCGATTGAGACTTCGCGTCTTCAACCGAAAAGACGGCCCAGCAGCGCGTCTCGCGTGATGTTTAGCTCCGCGGCGACATCGTCCAGGATCGCTGCCAACGTTCCGAGCCTCAGCGCGTGATGGCGCGGAACTGTTACGTGATGTTGGTGCGATTCGGTCGTTCGTGTGAGGCGGAGGTGACTGCCGGCCTGACGTGAGCTTGAGTATCCGAGGCGACCTAGCCGCATCGCCAGATCGTCACCGGAGACGTCGCGCGGCAATCTCAAACGGCGATGACCTGCTCGCGGGTAAAGTGCAGCCGCACAACGCGGGGCATTTCACCCTCGTCAAAATGGCACCGCACCGCGTCGCGCACGTTCTCTTCGAGCGTCTCGAAGTCGTCCGCCTCGGTGAAGATCGACTGGCCGAGGGCGCGGGCGGTGTAACCGCCTTCAGGAGCTTCCTCGACGAGGAAAATGAGTTCGGTCATCGGGTGATCTTACTCCGCTAAACTGCGCGCTTCATGTCCATCCTTGCCGTTGATCGCCGCGCGTGGCGGGCGCTGTTTGCCGCGCAGCTCGGCTGGATGCTCGACGCGATGGACTTTCTGCTGTTCAGCTTCGCGGTGATTCCGATTCGCGAAGAGTTCGGGCTTTCGAACGGCACGATGGGCGCGCTGACCTCGGTGGCGCTGATCGCGAGCGCGATCGGCGGCATGGTTTTCGGACGCCTGGCCGATCGCCTCGGCCGCGTGCGCGCGTTGTCGCTCTCGATCCTGCTCTACTCGGCGGCCACGGCGGGACTGGCGACGAGCGCCGCGCTGTGGCAGCTCATCGCATGGCGGGTCGCGGTCGGATTGGGAATGGGCGGCGAATGGTCGTGCGGATCCGTGCTCGTCGCGGAAACTTGGCCGGCCGAGCATCGCGGCAAGGCGATGGGACTGATGCAATCCGGCTGGGCCATCGGCGCGATGATCGCCGCGGGCGCCTCGGCGCTGATCATCGGACGGTTCGGCTGGCGCGTGCTGTTTCTGATCGGCGCGTTACCGGCGATCGCCGCGTACTTCATTCGCCGGAATGTCGAAGAGCCACCCCTTTGGATGGAACGCGCGCGTGAGAAATCGCGCTGGAGCGAGATGTTCTCGAAGCCGTTCCTTCGCCGCACCGTCATCGCCACGGCGCTTTCGAGCAGCGTGCTGGTCGCGTTCTGGGGTGTAACCTCCTGGCTGCCGGCGTTCCTGGCAACGCCGCTCGCCAAAGGCGGTGCGGGATTGACGGTGACGACCTCCGCGAAGTGGCTGATCGCGCTGCAGGCCGGCGCGTTCTTCGGCTACATCAGCTTCGGATGGATCGCCGACCGCATCGGCCGCCGTCCCGCGTTCACGGCGTTCATGATCGCGGCCACAGCGCTGGTTCCGCTCTTCGCGTTCTACGCGCGGACGCCGCTGCTCCTCCTCACGCTCGGACCGCTCCTCGGCTTCTTCGCACACGGCTACTTCTCGCTCTTCGGCGCGATGCTCGCGGAGCTCTTCCCGACGCGCATCCGCGCCGGCGCACAAGGCTTCTGCTACAACGGCGGACGATTGGCGTCGGCGGCAGCGCCGTTCGCGATCGGCTTCGCGTCGAAGACGTACAACTTCGCGCTGGTCATCACCTGCGCCGCGCTCTTCTTCGCCGTCGGCGGCGCGCTGGTGTGGCTGCTGCCGGAAACGAAAGGAACTGAGCTGTGATCGATCTCAGCGCCGACCTCGGCGAAGGCGCTCCGGACGAACCGGAGATCTGGCCGCTGATCACGTCCGCGAACGTTGCCTGCGGCGGTCACTACGGCGACGCCGCTTCGATGACGCACGCCGTTCAACGCGCAAACGAGCTCGGAGTGCGCATCGGCGCGCATCCGTCGTATCCCGATCGCGCGAACTTCGGACGCAAGTCGATGCCGATGTCCGCCGATTCACTGCGCGCGACACTCTTCGAACAGATCACCGCGCTTCTCGACATCTCCGGCAAGTTGCATCACATTAAACCGCACGGTGCGCTTTACAACGATGCGCACAAAGACCGCGCTCTCGCCGACATCGTGATCGAAGCCATTCGCGCCATCGATGAAACGCTGCCCATCGTCTGCAGCGACCGCTCGCAGATGGCCGCTGCCGCCCGCGCCGCCGGAACCCCGGTGATCCGCGAGGCCTTCGCCGACCGCCGCTACAACGCCGACGGCTCGCTCGTCGCCCGCAGCGAACCGAACTCGCTCCTCGGCGTCGACGAAGCCGCGTCGCAAGCGGCGATGCTGGCGAATGAAAGCGCCGTCATCGCTCGCGATGGTTCCCGCATCTCGATTTCCTTCGACACGATTTGCGTCCACGCCGACATGGAACACGCCGTCGAGCGCCTGCGCGCGATTCGCCGCGTCGTGTGACCTGACGCACGTGTCGCGGCGCGAGGCGGCCCCATCCTTTGCTGCCATGCGCTACTTGACGATCATTCTTCTTGCCACAGGTCTGTCCGCTGCCGAGACGCGCCCGCCCGCCTACACCGCGGAGATGATTGCCACCGGTGGCGGCCAGACGATCCACACTCACGTCTGGAGCGACGGCAAAATCCTGAAGAGTCAAAGCGCCGACGGTTCGACAGGACGCTACGTCGACTACGACAAAAAGCTGTCGTGGGTCTATGGCCCCGGCTTCCCTTGCGTGCAGATTCCCACCGAGCCGGAGGGGTATGCCGTGACGTCTCGCGAAGAGGTCGTGGGCAGTGAAACGATCGATCATCATCCGGTGAAGAAGGTGAAGATCACTTCGACGATCGTCCACGAAAAGAAAACGACGACCAGCGTCTTCAACGAATGGCGCGCCACCGATCTTCACGATCTCGCACTTCGCCGCAGCGCCAGCGACGGCAGCTACGAATCACATCTCGAGCACGTTATCCTCGGCACGCCGGACGCGAAACTGCTCGCCTTTCCCAATCCGCCGTGCAAGTACGACGCGATGGCCGACACGACGCAGAACGCGCCGCAGCCGGCCGGCGGCTTTCGCGCCATCAGCTTCTTCGACGCCTCGTGCAAGAAGCTCGTCCCGCTGCCACTCACGCTCTCCATCCCCTCGGAGTATGCGATCCGCGGCTACGGCACCACACACAATTGCTTCTGGGGCCGGAACGATGATCTCGATCGCGTGATCGCGAAAAACGGCCCCGATTTCGAGCACATCGAGCACGGGGTCTTCTGGTGTCGTCCGTCCGATTCGACCGAATACGATCCGGTCCACGACAAGTTCGTGAGCGAGCAAGGAAGCCAGGACCAGTGGGCGGCCTCGATGAAGGCGATGGGCGCGAAGAACGTCGCCGTCACGTCGAAGAAGATCGGCGCAATCCCGAGCGAGCGCGTCACCGCCAGCATGAACGGCCAACGCGTCTACATGCTCTATCTCGCCGTGCCCGGCGCCGACTCGCCCGCCATCCTCATCAACTATCACCCCGCCGGAAAAGGCACCGCATCCGACGACGACGTATGGCAGCGCTTCATCGATTCGATCGCGAAACAGTAATTAGCTAAGGGCCGCCGGGATGGCCTGACGGGTTCGTTTCACTCCGATCGCTCCGAAGTAGACGGCCCAGACGTAGAGAGCGTCTGGCTTCTGCAGGTAAAGCATTGTGGTCACGCTGGATAGCGGCGAATCGCGTACCGCGACGTCTCAGCTCGGCGGACGTGACGCTCAGGCCTACGGACGTGAAGTTGAGGTTCGCCAGCCTGAAGTTGAGGCTCGCGAGCCTGAAGTTGAGGCTCGCCAGCCTGGAAGTTGAGGCTCGCCAGCCTGAAGTTGAGGCTCGCGAGCCTGAAGTTGAGGCTCGCCAGCCTGAAGTTGAGGCTCGTGAGCGTGAAGTTGAGGCTCGTGAGCGTGAAGTTGAGGCTTGTGAGCGTGAAGTTGAGGCTCACGAGCCTGAAGTTGAGGCTCGGGAGCCTGAAGTTGAGGCTCGCGGACGTGGCGCTCAGGCCGGTCGACGTGACGTTCAGCTTGCGAAGCCTTTTGAATATGGAGAGAAATCAGCGCGATTTATTCACAACGACTCAGCATGTGAGAAATGTGGGTTAGTGCGCCAGCACTTCCGGCGCTTCTTCACCGATGCCGCGGATGACTTCCTCCACGCTGTCGCCGCCGAGGAGCAGGGCGAAGGACGAGCGCCAGATGCGGGCGAGCTCGGGGACGCTGGTGCGGATCAGTGGGATGCCGTTTCTTTCGATGAGGAATGCGGCGATCTCCGTTCGGCCGATGCGCATCGCGGAGAGGTTGTGCTGTTGGGCGAGACGGAGCACTTCCTCGGCTTGTGACGTCGAAACGATCGCGCGGGCCTGCGACTCGCTGAAAAGCAGCGCGATTGCATCGACGTTTGCGTGATCGGCGAGCTCGATGTGGCATCCGATGCCGTCCATCGCGCATTCGGCGAGTGCGATTGCCAGGCCGCCGTTCGAGACATCGTGCGCGCTGCGCAGGAGGCGGTGCTCATACGCGGCGAGGAAAAATTCGATGAGCGATTTTTCGCGAGAGAGGTCGACGCGCGGTGGAGCGCCCAGGGCGTCCGGCATCGCGGACTGCTGCCATTCGGAGCCGCCGAGCTCGTCGCGCGTTTCGCCGATCAGGATGATGTCGAGCCCCGCCTCGGGGAAGGCGATCTCGCAACCATCGGTGTCGTGGTCGAGGATTCCCACCATGCCGACCGTCGGCGTCGGCAACACGGCGCGGCCCTCGGTCTCGTTGTAGAACGACACGTTGCCGCTCACGACCGGCGTGCCGAGGGCGATGCAAGCGTCGCTGATGCCGCGGATGCACTCGGCGAACTGCCACATGATCTCGGGCCGCTCGGGCGATCCGAAGTTGAGGCAGTCGGTGATCGCGACCGGGCGTCCGCCACCGACGGCGATGTTGCGCGCGGCCTCGGCTACCGCCTGTTTGCCGCCTTCGTACGGATCGAGAAAACAGTAGAGCGGATTGACGTCGCTCGTCATCGCCAGCGCGCGGCCGGTGCCTTTGACACGAACGATCGCGGCATCGCGCCGTTCCGGACGCGCGATCGTGTTCGTGCGCACGGTCGTGTCGTACTGCTCCCAGATCCAGCGTTTCGAGCAGAGGTTCGGCGAGGCGATGAGGCGGAAGAGCTCCTCGGTGAGATCGCCATCATCAACGTGTTGACGATCGAGCGATTTCGGGATCACGCGATCCGGCGCGGACATCGGACGCTCGTACACCGGCGCCTCGGTCGATATCGGATCGACGGGAATCGCCGCGACTTCCTCGCCGTCCCAGAGCAAGCGCACGAAGCCGTCGTCCGTCACTTCGCCGACGACGGCTGCGTTGAGGTCCCACTTCTCGAACACGCGCACGACCTCGTCCTCGCGGCCGCGCTTGGCCACGATCAGCATCCGTTCCTGCGACTCGCTGAGCATGATCTCGTACGGCGTCATGCCGCTTTCGCGGACCGGAACGCGATCGAGATTCATGCGCACGCCGGTTCCCGCGCGGCCGGCCATCTCGAACGATGACGACGTAAGGCCGGCGGCGCCCATATCCTGAATGCCGACCACGGCGTCCGACTCCATGATTTCGAGACACGCTTCGAGGAGCAGTTTCTCCGTGAACGGATCGCCCACCTGCACCGTCGGACGTTTCTCTTCCGACGCTTCGTCGAATTCGGCGGACGCCATTGTCGCGCCGTGAATGCCGTCGCGTCCCGTTTTCGATCCGACGTAGATCACCGGATTGCCGACCCCGCTGGCGGTGCCGGTAAAAATGCGGTCGCGCGTGGTCACGCCGAGGGCGAAGACGTTGACGAGGATGTTTCCGTTGTAGCTGCGGTGGAACGACGTCTCGCCGCCGATCGTCGGAATCCCGATGCAATTGCCGTAGCCGCTGATGCCGCGCACGACGCCGTCGACGAGGTACTTCATGCGCGGCGCGTCCAGCTCGCCGAAGCGAAGTGAATCGAGGCAGGCGATCGGACGCGCGCCCATGGTGAAGATGTCGCGCAGGATTCCGCCGACGCCGGTGGCCGCGCCCTGGTACGGCTCGATGAATGACGGATGGTTGTGCGACTCCATCTTGAACGCGGCGACCCAGCCATCACCGATGTCGATGACTCCCGCGTTTTCGCCAGGACCCAGCACGACGCGTGGCCCGGTCGTCGGGAACTTGCGCAGGTGGACGCGCGACGATTTGTAGGTGCAGTGCTCCGACCACATCACGCTGAAGATGCCAAGCTCCGTGTAGTTCGGCGCGCGCCCGAGGATTTGTTCGACGCGCTGATATTCGTCCGGCGTCAGGCCGTGCGCTGCGATGACCTCGGCGGTGATGCTCGGCTCATTCATGCGCCGATTGTGTCAAAAAAAGAGCCGCCTCGGCGGCGGCTCTTCGTCAGAACGCGGCGAGGAAAATCAGTCGCGCGAGCCGGGCTCGGGATGGCGCATGTGCATCTCCATCGCGCCGTGTCCTATCTCGTGATGCAGCGAGTCGAACTTCGCTTTCTGATCGGGCGTGAGGATCGCCGTCAGCTTCGCGTGCGTGGCCTCGTGCGCCGCCTTGACCTGCTTTTCGATCGCGCGTGCGGCGAGGAACTGCTTGCCGACGGCGGTGGCGTCGGGATTCGACGACGACGCGAGCGCTTCCAGCTGTTCGTGCGCGGCCATGAGCTGCTGGTGCAGCGGCTCGATGCTGGCCTGCAACTGCTGGTGGATGCTGTCCCACTGCACCTTCTGATCGGTGCTGAGGCCGAGGGTGGCGGCGATCTCGCCGGGGTCGGGTCCCATCATCCGCATCTTCATGTGCGGTTCCTGGGCGATGGCGAGTGATGCGGCGGCGGTGATGCAGAGTGCGATGACGATTCGTTTCATGTTCAAGTGTTTCCTTTCGTCGAGCAATGTACGCATGGTACGCCGCGGAGTGATCAACCCGAGGAAAGCGCTTTGTAAGAAACGTAAAACCCGCATGGGCGCTCGCTTTTCACGCAAATGCCGATGCTAGACTCGATCGCATGAAGGGGAGCCGCAGCGCCGCCGCAGCGCTCATTTCGCTGACGGTTCTCACCGCCGCGCTCATCATCCTCGGCACGCTTCAATACCGCTGGATCGGCGAGATCGCGAATGCGGAACGGCAACGCATGCGCGCGGGGCTCGAGTTCGCGGCGCATCATTTCAGCGACGAGTTCGATCACGAGCTGACGCGGATGTTCCTCGCGTTTCAGTTGCCGATGCCCGATGCGACGGTGGACCACCTGCTGCGTCGCTACGACGAATGGGCGGCGGTTGCGCGCGATCCGAAAATCGTGCGCGCCGTTTACTTCGTGCCGCCGTTCGATCCGGATCATCTGCAATCGATCGACCCGGCAACGCGAAGCGTGCGTCCGGCGGCGTGGCCGCCATCGCTGGCGGCGCTGCGTCCGATGATCGCCGAGGAAGCTGCGGGCGGCAGGCCGTTACCGGGTCCGATCGTGCCGGGCGTGATGGCGCTGGTGATTCCCTGCGGCGGCATGCGCCACGCCATGATCGAGCGTCACCTTGCCGCGATGGCCGTGCAGCCGGCGATGGAGATGCACATGAAGATGCCGGAAGGCGGCTGCCCCGGCTACACGATCGTGGCGATCGACGACGCGTATCTCGCGCGCGTGTTTCTGCCGGAGATGGCGCGGCGCTATTTCGATACGCCGGGCGGCCGCGAGTACGACGTCGCCATCGTGTCGCCGGAAAGCGGCGCGACGTTGTATCGATCCGATGCCGCGACATCGCCGTTCCGTGCGGACATCGTGATGCCGATTTTCACCGTGCGCGCGATGCGGCGGATGCCGATGGAGGTTCCGATCCTGACGGAGCCGCCGCCGCACCGGCCATTGTGGAACCTGCTCGTGCGCCATCACGGCGGATCGATGGAAGAGATGGTCGCGCATACACGTCGCCATAACCTTCTGATCACCGGCGGAATCCTGACGGTGCTCGCGGGCACGGTGCTCGCGCTGGTGGCGATGCTGCGCACCGCGGAGCGGCTGCGCCTGCAGCAACTGGAGTTCGTGGCCGGCGTCACGCACGAATTGAACACGCCCGTCGCCGCGCTGACCTCCGCCGGGCAAAACCTCGCGGACGGCATCATCACCGAGCCGTCGCAGGTGTCGCGATATGGAACGGCGATCGTAAAAGAGTCGCGGCGGTTGACCGAGATGATCGGACAGGTGCTCGCGTACGGCGGGATGGAGTCGCGGCGGAAGCTGCCGCACGTTCCGGTCGACGTCGCGAACGTCATCGATGAAGCGATCGCAAACTGCCGCTGGATGGCGGATGAGCAGTCGATCGCGATCGAGACGGACGTCGATCGCGCGCTGCCGCTCGTCGATGGCGATGCCGCCTCACTCGCGCGCGCGGTGCAGAACCTGATCGCGAACGCAATTCGCCACGGTGCGGCGGGCAAGTGGGTTGCGATTCGCGCGGTGGCGGAAGATCGCAACGTCGCGATTTCCGTCGAAGACCGCGGTCCGGGAATCGCGGCGCGCGATCTGCCGCATCTGTTCGAGCCGTTCTACCGCGGTCGTGGCGCCGATCGCGTTCGCGGCAGCGGCCTCGGACTGACGATCGTCAAGCAGATCGCGGCCGCGCATGGCGGCAGCGTGTCGGTCGACAAACAGCGCGACGGCGGCGCGATCTTCACGCTTCGCCTCCCGGCGCGCGCCGCGAGCGCGGTCGCGCCCGAGGTCGCGCAGCATGCCTGAGTTCCAGCGGCGCATCCTGCTCGTCGAGGATGAAGAAAGCCTGATCCTCACATTGCGCGATCGGTTTCAATCCGAGGGCTACGCGGTGACGGTGGAGAGCGACGGCGAATCGGCGCTGGCCACGGGAACGCGCACGCCGTTCGATCTCATCGTGCTCGACGTCGCGCTGCCGAAGAAGAACGGCTTCGACGTTTGCCGCGATCTGCGCCAGCGCGGAGTCCAGACGCCGATCCTGATGCTCACCGCGCGTGGGCAGGTCGTCGACCGCGTGGTCGGACTCAAGCTCGGCGCCGACGACTACCTGACCAAGCCGTTCGAAATGATGGAGCTGCTCGCGCGCGTGGAGGCGCTGCTGCGCCGCGCGCGCACGATGGCCGCGAACGCCTCCGACTCGTACGCGTTTGGCCCGGTGCACGTCGACTTCCGCAGCGCCGAGGTGCGGCGGGAAGGAGCGCCGGTGGAGATGTCGACGCTCGAGATCAAACTGCTGCGCTACTTCGTCGAACATCGCGGCGCCGTCCTCGCGCGCGACGAACTGCTCGATAAAGTGTGGGGCTACGACGCCACGCCCGTCACGCGCACGGTCGACGTCCACGTCGCGTCGTTGCGCCAGAAGCTGGAGGCGAATCCGTCGAAGCCGGAGTACATCGTCACCGTGCACGGACTGGGCTACAAGTTCCTGGGGTAAGTCTCCCGCGCGCTACCGGACGACGATCGAATTCATCCCCTCGAACCGCAACACATCGCCGTCGCGCAGATGATGCTTCGCCGCCACACCGGCCGCGAGCTCGAGTACCGAGGATGCCTTCGCGTTCGGCGGATAGTTTTGACATGGATCCGCCTTGCACGGCGGGACGTCGTGCGCGATGTGGACGATGCGGTGGTCGGCGTCGATCCAGATCATGTCCAGCGGGATGAGCGTGTTCTTCATCCAGAACGGGTACTCGCCGGGTTGCGCGAAAAGAAAAATCATTCCGCGGTCGTCGGCCATGTGATCGCGATACATCAGGCCCTGCTCGCGCGTGGCATCGTCCGAGGCCACTTCGACGATGACCGCGGAATGGTCGGGAAGGATGATGCGCGGCGCGGCGGCATCGGCCGTCGTCGTTACCGTTGTCGCGGGCGCCGGGGCGGCACTCCGTTGCGTACACGCCAGAGCGAGCATCAGCATCAGACTAGCTTTCATTCTCCACCTCCACCGCCTCTTCCTGCCGGGACTCGCGGGAGATGAGGTCGTATTTTTTCGCGTAGTAGCGGAACGAGCGGAACGACATTCGTAGTAGCTCCGCGGCCTGCGTTTGAACACCACCGGAGCGCTCCAGCGCCTTGAGCATGAAGATTTTCCCGATCCCTTCCAGATGATCCTGCAGCGAAATCCCCTCGGGCGGCAGATCGAAGGCCATGTCCGGAATGGAGCCGCCGAGGAGGACGTGCTCGGGGAGCGATTTCGTGGTGAGGACGTCGGACGGCTCCAGCGCGATCATCCGTTCGATGACGTTCTCCAGCTCGCGCACGTTGCCGGGCCAGTGGTACTTCTCGATCGAGCGCATCGCGTCGGATGAAATCCTCTTCAGCGGCACGCCCATCGACTTCGAATACTTGGTGATGAAGTGCTCGACCAGCAGCGCGATGTCCTCACGCCGCTGCCGCAACGGAGGCAGCGTGATGGGGATGACGTTGATGCGGTAGAAGAGATCCTCGCGAAACGTGCCCGCCTTGATCGACTCGGCGAGATCGCGATTCGTGGCCGCGATGACGCGCACTTCCACCTGATTTTCGACGTTCGATCCGACGCGGCGGACGACGTGATCCTGCAGCACCCGCAGCAGTTTGATCTGCATGGCCGTGGAGGTTTCGCCGATCTCGTCGAGGAAGATCGTGCCGCGGTCGGCTTCGTGAAAGAGTCCGCGTTTCTCGCGGATCGCGCCGGTGAACGCGCCGCGCTCGTGGCCGAAAAGCTCCGACTCCAGCAGCGTCTCCGGCAGCGCGCCGCAATTGATCGAAACGAACTTGCCGCGGCGGCCGGAGTTGTAGTGAATGGCCCGCGCGATCAACTCTTTGCCGGTGCCGGAGTCGCCGGAGATGAGCACTGTCGAATTCGTCTTGGCGATGCGCTGCACGACGGAAAAGATGTCCTGCATGCGCGTGCTGCGGCCGATGATGTTCGAGAAGGTGAAGCGCTCCTCGAGCGCGGTGCGCAGATGGAGGTTCTCGTCCTCGAGCTCTTTCCGCTCGACCGCATTGCGGACGATGATCTTCAGCTCGTCGATATCGAACGGCTTGGCGATGTAATCGAACGCGCCAGCCTTCAACGCTTCGACCGCCGACTTTGTCGATGTATGCGCGGTGATCATGACCACCGCGACCGAGGGCGTGGCCGTTTTCACTTCGCGCAGGAGGTCGATGCCGGAGCCGTCGGGGAGCATGAGATCGCAGAGGATGAGGTCCGGCTCGTTCTTCGCCACCGCCGCGCGCGCCTCGGCCACCGATCCGGCCGTCTCCACGCGCCATCCTTCATCTTCAAAGACGATGGAGAGGAAATCGCGAAGCGACGCCTCATCGTCAACGATCAGGAGATTCACGGTGCGGATTATAAGGTCGCGCTACTCGCGAGTTGCCACGACTGCGGCCGCGGCGATGACCTGACCGATCAACAGCATCGATGACATGCCGTGCAGCATCCCGAACTCGCGCCGCACCGGATCGTCGCTGGAGAGGCTGCTGATCGGCGCGAGCGAGCTGTCGCGAATCATGCGGATGCGCGTGTCGAGCAGCGCCTGAAACGACGCCAGCAGGACGGCGACGAAAAGAATCACCAGCATGATCGGCCGGCTGCGCCGCCACTCCAGAAACATGAGCAGCAGCGGCGCGAAGAGCGCGATGTAGTGCCAGCGCGTGAGCACGGCGCCGACGACGTTCGCCGCGTCGGTGGTGTTGCTCGCTGCGTTGAACGCAGCCGACGCGGTGAGGATCAGAAAGACGCCGCTGCCGAGCCAGAGCGCCTGGATCAGCCGCGTGATCGCGAGCGACGGCCGGCGAGGCCGCGGCGGCACGACGACAGGCTCCGGCGCGATTTCGATCGGCTGCTCGATCGGTTCTTCGGTCACGCGAACACCCTCCGAATCGAGTCGTCGTACGGCTTCCGCAGCACGCCCTGGTCGGTGATGATCGCGCTGATCAGCCGCGCCGGCGTGACATCAAATGCTGGATGGCAAACCTTGATGCCTTCCGGCGCGATCGACTTGCCATTCATCGTCGTCACCTCGCCCGCGCTCCGTTCCTCGATCGGAATCGAGGCGCCGCTCGGGCAATTCACGTCGATCGTCGACAGCGGCGCGGCGATGTAAAACGGCACGCCGTGCGCGTTCGCCAGCACGGCCACCGTGTACGTGCCGATCTTGTTGGCCGTATCGCCGTTTGCGGCGATGCGGTCCGCGCCGACGATGACCGCGTCAAATTTTCCCTGTTGGAAGAAGTGCCCGGCCATGCTGTCGGTGATGAGCGTGACGTCGATGTTTTCCTGCTTCAGTTCCCACGCCGTCAACCGCGCACCCTGGAGATACGGGCGCGTTTCATCGGCGAAAACGGCGACCTTTTTGCCGGCTTCGACGGCGGCGCGGATGACGCCGAGCGCAGTACCGTAGCCGGCGGTGGCGAGCGCGCCGGCGTTGCAGTGCGTGAGGATCGTTGGGGCTTCGCCGAGGAGCATGGCGCCGTGGCGGCCGATGCGTTTGTTCGCTTCGACGTCCTCGTCGAACATCGCCTGCGCTTCGCCCGTCAGATCGCGGCCGGCATCGCGCGCACGCAGCATCCGGTCGAGTGCCCACATCAGATTGACCGCGGTCGGTCGCGACGCGCGAAGTTCGGCAGCGGCGGAATCGACGTCATCGCCGCGCTGCGCCGCGAGTGCGATGCCGAACGCGGCCGAGACTCCGATGGCCGGCGCACCGCGCACGATCATGTCGCGAATGGCCACCGCAACTTCATGCGCGTCGCGGCAGGCAACGTAAACAACCTCGCGCGGCAACAGGCGCTGATCGAGAAGCTCCAGCGCGTCGCCGCGCCATCGAATAGGTTCAACGTGCATGGGGAACCAGGGACGAGGGACGAGGGACGAGGGAAACAGGCCGAGCGGCGAGGAGGCACAGATGATGAACGTGGGCGGGTGTGCCCTCGTCCCTCGTCCGTCGTTCCTCAAGTCTCACAAATACGTCAATCATGAGCGGTCGGTCGCACACAGGGCCGTCGTTATACTACGAGCCGTTTCCGGAGGAGCAATGGTCAGGGTAGGAATCAATGGATTCGGGCGCATCGGACGCAACGTGCTCCGTGCGGCGCTCGAACGCAGTTCCGGCGTCGAATTCGTCGCCGTCAACGATCTCACCGATGCGGCCACTCTGGCGTATCTGCTGAAGTACGACTCGGTCCATCACACGATCCCGAACAACGTAGGACATATAGACGATGGCATCACCATCGACGGCAAACCGCTGCGCGTTTTCTCGTCGCCCGATCCCGCCGACATCCCGTGGAGCGACCTCGGCGTGGAGATCGTGGTGGAGTCGTCGGGACGTTTTACGAGCAAGGACAAAGCGTCGCGCCATCTGAAGAAGTCGGTCGAGCACGTGATCATCTCTGCGCCGTCGAAGGATGCCGACGTGACGGTTTGCATCGGCGTCAACGAGAAGGATTTCGATCCTTCGAAGCATCGGATCATCTCGAACGCGTCATGCACGACCAACTGCCTCGCGCCGGTAGCGAAGATCCTCCACGAGCACTTCGTCATCGAAACGGGGATCATGACCACGGTGCACTCGTACACGAACGATCAGGAGATCCTCGACCTGCCGCACAAGGACGTGCGGCGCGGCCGCGCGGCGGCGATGTCGATGATCCCGACCTCGACCGGCGCCGCAAAAGCCCTCGGCATGGTGCTGCCCGAGCTCAAGGGTAAGTTCGACGGCATCTCCATCCGCGTGCCAACGCCGAATGTCTCGATCGTCGATCTGACCTTCCGCACGTCGAAAGCGACGAGTGCGGAGGAGATCAACAAGGTCCTTCGCGAGGCATCGTCCGGCGTACTGGAAGGAATTCTCACGTACTCCGACGAACAGCTCGTCTCAGTCGATTTCAATCACAACGCGCACTCGGCGATCGTCGACACGACCTTCACGCGCTCCGTCGATCCGCACATGCACAAAGTGCTGGCGTGGTACGACAACGAATGGGGCTACTCGAACCGCATTCTCGATCTCATCGCGTACGTAGCGCGAGTGAAAAAGGAGTCGCTGCAATTGTCATCGTGAGAGCTCGCGCTCGCGATAAACGCGCATGATCAAAATTCGTACTCTCGACGACCTGAACCTCACGACGGGCGCCCGCGTTTTCTATCGCGTCGATTACAACGTGCCGCTCGATGGGGCGCGCATCACCGACGCGACGCGCATCGAAGAGACGCTGCCGACGTTGCGACGTCTCCACGACGCCGGGGCCGCGATCGTGATCGCCAGCCACCTCGGGCGTCCGAAGGGCGAACGGAATTCAAAGTACTCGCTGGAGCCAATTCGCGAAAAGCTCGCGGAGCTGCTGGACGCCGAAGTTGATTGGTCGAACGACTGCGTCGGCGACGATGCCGAAGAAAAGGCGAGCGCGCTCAAATCGGGCGAAGTGCTGCTGTTGGAAAATCTCCGCTTCCACGGCGCTGAAGAAAAGAATGATCGCGGCTTCGCGGAGCAGCTCCACAAACTCGCGGATTACTACGTCAATGACGCCTTCGGCGCATGCCATCGTGCACACGCCTCGATCGATGCTCTGCCGCGGTTATTCGACGGAGATCGCATCGCCGGCGGTCTGCTGCTGGCGAAGGAGATCGAGTTCCTGCAGAAGATCACTAACGTCTCCGACCGTCCCTTCGTCGCGCTTCTCGGCGGCGCCAAGATTGCCGGCAAGATCGAGCCGCTCGAAGCGCTCGTCAAACTGGCCGACACCGTTCTCGTCGGCGGCGGCATGGCCAACACCTTCCTCGCCGCGCGCGGCGTGGCCATGGGAGGCTCGCTCGTCGACAGCGACTCGCTGGAGATCGCCAAGCGCATCACGAACGTCACGCTGCCGGTGGATGTAGTCACCGGCGACGATCTCGAAAATCCAACGACGATCGAAACGGTCCATGTCGCAAACGGATTGATCACAACACAAAAAGCATTCGACATCGGACCGAGAACGATCGCCGCATACGACGCCGCTCTGAAAGACGCGAAGACGATTTTCTGGAACGGACCGATGGGCGTTTTCGAAAACGAAGCGTTCGCGAAGGGGACGATGGCGATGGCGAAGTCGGTGGCCGAGGCCGACGCGATTACGGTGGTCGGCGGCGGCGAATCGGTTGAAGCCGTGAACGCGTCCGGCTACGCGAACCGCATCAGCCACATCTCCACGGGCGGAGGCGCGTCGCTGGAGTTCATCTCGGGCAAGACGCTGCCGGGAGTGGAGGTTCTGCGGAACTGATGCCCCAGGAAATCGAAGTCAAGTTCGCCCTCAAAGACCGCGACGAGCTCGTTCGCAAACTGCACGACATCGGCGGCCAGCGGCTCTATCCCGAAACGTTCGAAGACAACATCGTCCTCGATCGCCGCGGCGAGCTGCGTACGAAAGGCTCGCTGCTGCGCGTGCGCAAGTTCGGTAAGTATTCGATCGCGACGTACAAAGGGCCGATGTCGATCGAAGGCGGCGTGAAATCGCGCGAGGAAGTGCAAACGGGCGTGGAGAGTTTCGAGCGCGCCATCCAGCTCTTCGATGCCCTCGGCTACAAGCCGGTCTTCCGTTACCAGAAGTTCCGCGAGGTCTGGCGCATCAAAGAGGTCGAAGTCGTCCTCGACCGCACACCGATCGGTGACTACTTCGAAATCGAAGGTCCGATCGACGTGATTCGCACCATCGCCGGTGAGCTGGGCATGAGCATGGATCAGGCGATTCGGCAGACGTATGCGGACCTCTATCGCGTGGCGCGGCGCACGCGCCCCGACCTCGGCGAGAACATGATCTTTCCGCCCGATCAACTCTGAAATGAAAGCGATGATCCTCGCCGCCGGCTACGGCACGCGCCTGCGGCCCGTGACGTACACGCTGCCGAAACCGCTCGTGCCGCTGGCCGGACGCCCGCTGATGGGCTGGGCTGTCGAAGCGCTGCTCGCCGCCGGCATCAGCGACTTCGTCGTCAACCTGCATCACCTTCCCGAGCCGATCGAGCGCTATCTTCGCGATCAGTACGCCGGCCGCGCGCGCTTCGAATTTTCCTTCGAGCCGGAAATCCTCGGCACCGGCGGCGGTGTGCGCAACGTGCGGACGCTGCTCGAAAACGATTCCGAGTTTTTCCTCGTCAACGGCGACACGGTCCAGTGGGCGCCGTATGACGCACTGCGCGCAGCACGTGGCGACGGCGACGCGCTGGCCGCGCTCACGCTGCGTCATCCGCCGGAAGGCGATCGTTTCACGCCCGTCTACTTCGAGGACGGCGCGATCACCGGTTTCGGCAAAGGAACCGGCGAGGCGCTGATGTTCTCCGGCACGCACCTGATTTCGAATCGCATCTTCAACTACCTGCCCGATAAGGATTTCTCCGGCATCGTCGACGAGGTCTATCAGCCGCTCATCGACAGCGGCCGCGAACGAATCGCCGGCGTCATCGACGACGGACTGTGGTTCGACATCGGGACGCCGCAGCGCTACATGACAGCCTCACGAACGCTGCTCGATTTGATGGTGCGCGGCGAGCTCGCGAATCCTGCCGCGACGCGGATCGCCGGCGACTCGCTCATCCACGACACCGTGAACGTCAGCGGCACGATCTCGCGCAGCGTCGCCGGCCAGGGAAGCGTGATTGAAGGCGCGCTGACGGATACCGTGGTATGGGACGACTGCCGCATCGCACGCGGTGTGAAACTCGACGGCTGCATCGTCGCGCACGGCGTCGAGATCGCGAACAGCATCGACCTGCGCAACGTCCTCATATGCCGCGACGAGGCCGCCGTCCCCCGCGACGGCGAGCACCGCTTCGAGCACGGCCTCGTGCTGCGCGACATTTAGCGGTCACAGACAAGAGTGTCTGTGCCGCACAATCCTGCGGCGACTTTCCGCAATGCTTTTTACCGGCGGCGCCGGTGTGGCACAGACACTCTTGTCTGTGCTGGTCAGGCTCGGGACGCCTGAGATTACCCACCCGTCGCGCGGTGCTCGACCAATCCTTCGAAGACCTGCAGCGCGAGATCGACGCGGCCGAGCGGCGCGGAGACCTGCACGCCGGCCACGCGGTCGCGGACGCGTTCAAGCGTTTCGCGGGCGATGGCGATGCCTTCGCGCAGGCCGTGCTCTTTGCTCTTTTCGCTGGCGATGCGCATGCGCTCCATCACTTCGTCGGTAACCGAAACGCCGGGCACTTCGTTGTTCATGAACTGCGCATTGCGATAGGAGAGCAGCGGCCAGATTCCGGCGACGACCGGCAGTTGCATGTGGCCGATCTGCGCCAGGAATCGCTCCAGCACGGCCGCGTCGAAGACCGGCTGCGTGATGCAGTACTCGCCGCCCGCTTTCACTTTCCAGTCGAGGCGGCGCAGTTCGTAATCGAGGTCCATGTGACCAGGATTGACGCCGACGCCGATCGTGAATTGCGTCGGCTCGCCGAAGGGATTGCCGCCGAGGTCGAGGCCGTGGTTCATCAGGTTGGCCATGTTCGTCAGGCCGATCGAGTCGATGTCGAAGACCGCGGTCGCGTCGGGATACGGCCCCATCTTCGGAGGATCGCCGGTGATGAGCAGCAGATTGCGGAGGCCGAGGGCGGCGCAGCCGAGGAGGTCGGAATGCATGCCGAGGAGGTTGCGGTCGCGGCAGCAGTAGTGGAGGACGGTTTCGATTCCGACGCGCTGCTGCAGCAGGACGGCCACCGCGATCGCGCCCATGCGGTTCTGCGCGCGCGGACCGTCGGGAACGTTGACCGCGTCGACGCCGGCCGCCTTGATCGCGCGAACCGACTCGATCATCTTGTCGGGATTCGGTCCTTTCGGCGGCGTGATCTCGATCGTGGTCACGAACTCACCGGCGGCGATGCGCTTGCCCCAGTTCGAGCGCGCCGCCATCGGTACGGAATCCTTCGACTCGCTGTGCTTCTCGCCGGCTTCGCGCTCCACCACCACGAACGAGCGGCGCGGCGAGAGCGGCCGAACGGCGTCGGCCATGATCTTGATGTGCTCGGGCGTCGTACCGCAGCATCCGCCGAGGAACTTCACGCCCTTGTGAATGAGGCGCTTGGCGTACTTCGCCATGTAGTCGGGCGAGGCCATGTACATCTGGCGCCCGTTCACCTCGCGCGGCAGACCGGCGTTCGGCTGCGCGGAGATCTTCTTCGCGGTGACCGCGGTGATCTCCTCGATGGCGTCGAGCATGACGTCGGGACCGACGGAGCAATTGAGTCCGATGACGTCGGCGCCGGCGAGGTCGAGTTTCTGCGCGATGATGCGCGGCACGTCGCCGTAGACCGTGCGGCCGTCGTTGCCAATGGTCATCTGCGCAACGATC
>DASYJY010000029.1:0-6622 GCA_035995985.1 Thermoanaerobaculia bacterium
AACTACTGATCGGCTAATTCACTATTTTCTTTACTCTGCCGCAAAGATTATTTACACTCCAGGCCGTCGATCCTGGACCCTATGAATCCTCTCCACGCGCGCGGTATGTGGCTTCGCACTGTCACGGTGCTGAGCGGTCTCATCCTCTTTCTGCTTACCGGTTGCGCCTCCGTCGTCCCCGAAGACGTCAAATCCGCGCCTGCCGTGAGCGCCTCGCTCCCGTCGGAAGATGACGACTGGACGCAGCTCAAGACGCAGATGCGCGTCGATCTAAGCCGCTACAACACCCGTGAGCTGGCCCGTACCCCTCTCGCTTCGCCGACTCCCGCGAGCGCGCAGGCACGCGACAGCGCATTTGGCGCCCGTGCCCAGGCGCTGTTCGCGCCGCTCGCGAAAGTGGCCCTGCGGCTTCCAGTCGTCGGAGTTCACACGTCGTCGCTCGACGACAGCTGGCACGCGCCGCGCGACGGCGGCGCCCGCGTTCACAAAGGGATCGACATCTTCGCGCCGAAGGGCACCGAGGTCGTTGCGGTCGTCGATGGCGTGATCAGTTTCATCGGCGATCAAAAACTCGGCGGCCACTGCATCTGGCTGACGAACGAAAACGGTGCCTCGTTCTACTACGCGCACCTCGACCGCTGGGCGGCCGGGCTGTACGAAGGGATGGAAGTGCAGGCCGGCGATCTGATCGGCTACGTCGGCAACACGGGGAACGCCAAGTACACGCCGTCGCACCTCCACTTCGGCATCAACGAGAACGACGACATGGTCAATCCGTATCCGATCCTGACGAAGGCCGTCCCCACGTTGCACGCTCACGTACACACGACGTTGAGCGGCGGTCCCGTCGCGACTCGGTAGCCCGTCGCCGGGTCACACCATCCGAGATTCAACTCGCGCATCGGCCCGAGGACAAACTCCCGTTCGCGATACCTCGGATGCGGAAGCGTCAGCGTTCGCGTGCGGACCAGATTCGCGCTGTGCAGGATCAGATCGAGATCGATGACGCGCGGCGCGTTGCGCGTGCTGCGACGGCGTCCGAGGCGCGATTCGACCTTGTGCAACGCGTCGAGTAGAGCAGCCGGCGTGAGATCGGTGTAGCCGGCGATAACCGCGTTCAAATACTTCGGCGGCGGCGCGTCGACCGGATCCGTTTCGATGAAGCTGCTGACGCGAACCACGTGAACGACTTCGGACAACCGAGAAATCGCGCGGCGGAGAAACAGTGCCCGATCGCCGAGGTTAGAGCCGAGCGCGATCAGCACCGAGGCCGGCACGTCACTCCTCGATGTCGATCTCGTCGGACAATTCATTGACGTCACCCTCGGCACGCGGGAAGTACGTCTTCAGTTGATGTCCCGCCGCGATGATCGTTTCGACGATGCCTTCGGTGAACTCGCTGTTCTTGAATCGGATGGTCAGGTTCTTCGCGATTTCATCCCAGAAACCGGCGGGCACCTTCTCGTCGATGCCCTTGTCGCCGAGGATGACGAAACTGTTCTCCTCGGATGCGATGAAGAGCAAGACGCCATTGCGCAGCGCGGTCTTCGTCATGCCGAGGCGTTCAAACGTGCGCTCGGCGACGAAGCGAGGCTCGCCGCCTCGCGCCTTCGGTTGAATGTGAACGCGGATTTCGCCGGACGTCTCACCTTCCGCGCTTGCGACCGCGGCTGTGATGCGCGGCTGATCGAGCGCTGCGATGAACTCTTTCTGCTTCACCATCCGCCTCCCGCGCCGCCGCCTCCGAAGGAACTGCCACCGCCGCCCCACGAACCGCCGGTGCTCCAGCCCCCTCCGCCACCGCCGCCGAACGTCGTTCCGCCGCCGCCCCATCCGCCGCCGCCGAAGAACATCGGCCAGAAGCAGCCGCCGCAGCCGCCGCGGCGCCGTCCGCGCATGAGCAGCGGGAGCAGAACGAAAATGACAAACAGGAAAAAGATCGAGGGAAAGAACATGTCAGCTCTTCCCCCGCCTTTCGACGACCGTGCCTGCCGCGGCGCGGCGGCCGGCGTCGTGGTCGTGCTCACAAAGTTCGGATCGATTTTCTTTGCGATCTGATCGACCGCGGCATTCAGTCCGCCTGCGTAATCGCCAGCGCGAAAGTAGGGCGGAACCGTGTTGTGAAGGACGTCGGACGAAAACGCGTCGGTGATGACCGGTTCGAGACTGTAGCTGACCTGAATCCGGGTCTTATGTTCCTTCGCGAAGACGAAAAACATCAGCGCCTTTTCGTCTTTGACCTTCCACATGTTCGCGACCTTGTTCGTGTATCCGAGGTCGTCTTCGCCTTCCAGCGAAGGGAAGATCATGATCAGGAACTGAACGCCGGTTTGCTTGTAGAACGCCTCCAGCTTCTCGTTCAGTTGCTGGATCTGCGCGGCGTTGAGGAGGTTGGCGTTGTAGTCATTCACCCACTGCGTCGGCTTGGGCGGGATGTCCAGCGCCAGCGTGGCCGAGGCGATGAGCGCGATCGCGATGAACGCGATCGCGCTGCGGCGGATGTTCATCGAGTGCCCGTGGCGGGAGCTGCGGTCGAAGGTGCGCCGCCAAAGTTGAAGTTGACCTCGGGCGCGTTCTGCGAACCCTTAGCGCCCTGGAAGTACGCCTTCGGCTTGAAACCGCTCATGTTCGCGACCAGGTTCGCCGGGAACTTCAGCACCGACGAGTTGAACGTCTGCGCGACTTCGTTGTAGCGGCGGCGCTCGACGGCGATGCGATTCTCCGTCCCTTCGAGCTGCGACTGCAACTCGAGGAAGTTCTGATTCGACTTCAGATCGGGATAGCGCTCGACGACGACGAGCAGTCGTGACAACGCGCCGGAGAGATTCTCCTGTGCGCCCGCGAACTGCGCCATCGCGTTTGGATCGTTCGGCAGATTCGACTGCGTTCCCGGAGGACCGCCGGCCGGCGCCTGCACCTGGCCGACCCGCGAGCGGGCGTTGATGACCGCTTCCAGCGTCGACTTCTCGAAGTTCGCGGCGCCTTGAACGGTACGCACGAGGTTCGGGATCAGGTCGAAACGGCGCTGGTAGTCGTTCTCCACCTGCGCCCACTGCGCCTGCACCTGCTGATCGAGCTCCACGAAATGATTGCGGACGCCGACGTACCAACCGCCGCCGATCAGCAGAACGAGAACCAGCGCCCCGAGGCAACCAAGCAGACCAAGTCTACCCATTGAAACCTTCCTTTTGACCGCTAGTAATCTTCGTCTTCTTCTTCGTCGGCGGGCTCTTCGTCGCGATCGGCCTCGGGGATGATTTCCTCATCCTCATCGCCGGCCGGCGTGGCCACTTCGCCTTCCGCGCCAAACTCTTCGTCGGCTGCTTCCTCGACGACCGGCAAGGGCGCAACGGCCACGCGCGCACGGCTGCGCGATGCGGGCACCGACGGCGCTTCATCGGCATCACGCTGATCCGCGCCGCACTTCGGGCAGTTCGGAATCGGCTTGCCGAGGTCGTAAAACTTCGTATGACAGCTATAGCAGGTGTACTTCTTTCCGAGATCAGGCATAACTAGAAAATCCCCCAGCGCAAAAGCGGCGACACGTTAGCACCGCGACTGATGTGTAGCAAGTAGCGGGCGCAGATGAAAAACGGCGAGCAGTGACTCTGCTCGCCGTTGCATGGATGCGTTTTGATTTTGATTACTTTCCGTGCGGCAGCGCCTGTGCGGCGCGCGTACCGGCGTCGGACGAATTCGCGCCCGGCGCACTGTGAAGCGCGGCTGCTTTTTCGGCCAGCTTCTGTGAATCGGGCAGTACTTCGATGGCCTTGGCGATCTGATTGTCGCCCTGGAGACGATATGGGTAGGAGGCGTCGAAGCCAAACTTCGCGGCGATGATCTCCGCTTTCAGCGCCCGCTCGATGAAGTTGCGGTCGTTCGGCTTCTGCAGCGCCTCGCGGATGTCAGCAACGGACGCGATGTCTTTTTCGCTCGCGAACGCAACGAAGTTCTCCATGACCGCCGGCGTGATGGCCACGTCCTCGGTCACGTCAGGATGCTTGGCGACGTAGTCGACGCCGTAGTTGAAGATCGCGCTGCGCACTTCGAGCAGCTGCGTGGTGCGCGACAGCGGCGCCGGCTTGACGAAGATGTCCGGCGTGATTCCGCCGCCGCCGTAGACGACGCGGCCGGTTGCGGTCGTGAACTTCTTGCGGTCCTTGAGCGGCATCTCCGAGGCGCTGCCGTCATCGCTCTCGTCGGCGACGTAGTAGTCGTAGAACGAGCTGTAGTCGCGCTGGATGTTGCGTCCCGAGGGCGTGTAGTACTTCGAAGTCGTGAGCGCGAGGCCGGCGCTGTACTGCAGCGTGTAGACGCTCTGCACGAGGCCTTTGCCCCAGCTCGTTTCGCCGACGATGATGGCGCGGTCGTGATCCTGCAGCGCGCCGGCCACGATTTCGGATGCCGAGGCGCTGCCGCGGTTCACGACGACCACCATCGGCATGTCGAGGCGTTGATGCTTGCCGGGCGCGAGGTAATCCTGCGCCGAATCCGGCGTGCGGCCCTTCGTGTAGACGATCATCTGCCCCTTATCGAGGAAGTGATCGGAGACACCGACCGCGGCGTCGAGGAGTCCGCCGGGATTCTGGCGGAGGTCGAGGACGAGCTTCTGCATCCCCTGACTTTTGAGCTTGTCGATCGCTTCATCGAGCTCGCGAACGGTGGTGGCGGTGAAGTCTTTGATGCGGATGTAGCCGATGCCGGGCTTCAGCATCAGCACGTTGGAGATGGAGTTGGTCGGGATCGCGGCGCGCACGATCGAGAGAGGAATCGGTTCCTTCATCCCGATGCGGACGATCTTGATGTGGACGGTGGTGCCCTTCGGACCTTTGAGGCGCTTGACGACGTCGTCGAGCGGCAGGTCGTCGGTCGAGGTGCCTTCGACTTCGGAGATGACGTCGCCGGCGCGGATGCCGAGTCTCGCGGCCGGTGTCCCTTCGAGCGGGGTGATGACCGTGACCTGGTCATTGCGCTTCGTCACGAGGATGCCGAGGCCATAGAACGAGCCCTTCTGGCGATCCTGCATGTCGGCGTACTCCTTCGGCTCGAGGAAGGAGGTGTGGGGATCGAGCGTGCGCAGCATTCCGTCGATCGAGGAGTAGACGAATTTGTCGGAGCCGACGTCTTCCGGCGCATTCGCAGTTACGGCGGCGAGAAGATCCGTGTACTCTTTGAGGCGCTTTTGCACCTCGCTCTGCACGGGCGCACCGAAGAGGCGGTTGCCGTAGAATCCGCCGAAAAGCGTCGCGCCGATGATCGCGACCGCCAGCGTCAACGAGAAGGTCCAGTTCTTTGTCTGTTGTAGTTTGACCATGTTTTTGATCACCTGATTTCAGGGGAAGAACTCATTATAGGCGCGGAGTATTCGACAGCCAGGCGATGTTCACGCGGCCGTATCAGTCAAGGAGAGGTCGTTCATGTTCGGTTCGCTCGGAATCCCGGAGTTGATCATGATTTTTATCGTGGCCCTGATCGTCTTTGGCCCGAAGCGTCTGCCCGAGATCGGCAAAACGCTCGGCAAAGCGATGAGCGAATTCAAGAAGGCCACTGACGATTTCAAGAACACCATCGAACGCGAGGTGCAGGTAGAAGAGCTGAAGCAACTGGCCTCGACGACGATCATCCCCGTCGAGTCGGTATCAAGGTCCGCGCCAGCCGAGCCCACCGCAAGCGGCGTCCCTGCCGAACCGCCGAAACAGGTGGCCGATCTCACGCCCGAGGCCGTCACGAAGCACGACTCGTAGCCGATGACGGAAACTGCAGACACTGCATCGCCGGTCGACGAAGAGGCGCCTGACGCCGACCTTCCGAAGATGTCGTTCCTCGATCACCTCGAGGAGCTGCGCAAACGGCTGATCGTGGCGATCATCGCCGTCTTCGTCGCGTTCCTGGCTTGCTGGAACTACGCGGACAAGATCTTCGGCTGGATCCAGGCGCCGCTGACGAAGTTCCTTCCGCCCGGCGATCAGAAGCTGGCCTACACGCGCCTGACGGAGCCGTTTTTTCTCTACATGAAGGTGGCGTTCTTCGCGGCGATCTTCGTGGCCTCGCCGATCCTGATGTGGCAGGTGTGGCGCTTCATCTCACCCGGCCTCTACAAACGCGAACGTCGCTACGCCGCGCCGTTCATCATTTTCGCGACGCTCTTCTTCATCGGCGGCGGCTACTTCGGCTATCGCGTGATTCTGCCGGGAACGTGCGCGTTCTTCGTCGAGACCGGCAAGCAGTTCAAGCAGATGATCAAGGTGGATGAGTATTTTTCGTTCGCCAGCACGATCGTCCTGGCCGCGGGCGCGGTGTTCGAAACTCCGATCCTGATTTTTTTCCTGGCCCGCCTCGGCATCGTGACGCCGCACTTCCTGCTGCAGAAATCGAAGTACGCGATCGTGCTGTCGTTCATCATCGCCGCCGTCCTGACCCCGTCGCCGGATATGGTGAACCAGACGATGCTGGCCGTGCCGATGATCGCTCTCTACTTCCTCGGCGTCGGCGTGGCGTTCGTCTTCGCCAAGAAGTACGACTGACGCGCCGTTGACTCTGCTAACGCCTCAACCTACCCTTACGCGCCATGGAAATCCCTTCGAAGGTATCGATCTTCAGCCGCAGCCTGGAGCTGAAAGGC